>JANORE010000138.1:0-2769 GCA_031415155.1 Akkermansiaceae bacterium
CGTGGTGAATGCCACCGCCCCGCTGCCGTCAAGGGCAAGTTCCTTCCACTGCGTTCCAGTCGTTCCGATCCTCGCCATCCTCCCTTCCGCGTTTGCTTCTGAAATCGGCTCCCGTAGCCGGGACCGTCAAGGTTGTTCTCCGCGCCTGCGGTGCTCGACTCCACCTGTGACGGCTTCGCCGATTTTTCCGCGCTCTTGTGCAGGTCCGGGTGACTCCGGTCTCCACCCTTGACGTCCGCTTCGATTGGGCGGCGGCGTTGTTTGGTCGCTATAGATTCCTTCCAAACAAAAAATTCGTCCCTCTTTTGTTGTGCGTTTGTAATCAATGCTTTGTGACTTTTTATTGCTTGCTATTAGGCGAGATTTTGGCTACTTTTTGGGCATCAGTTGAGAGCGCAAGACGCTGACTTTCAATGATTCAAGCCAAAGTAAATACATCCCCTAAATACCATGATCGACCTCAATGAAACTAAGCTCATCGGCAACCTCGCTGCCGACTCTATCACCTCCGTTGTTGGAGAAACGACCGTGACCCGTGGGCGGCTGATCCGCAGTAATTCCCACAAAGACCGAGAATCTGGCAAGTGGCTGAAATCCGAAGCGATGGCTTTTGATTTCGAGGTCTGGGGCAACTTCGGCACTGCCTTCGCGGAAAAGGCAAAGAAAGGGACCAGCCTCTTGATCGAAGGCAGCTGGATTCCGAACCATTTCACCAAGGAAGACGGCACGAAATTCTACGGTCTCCGCCTGCGGGTGAACCGCTGGCAAATCGTCGCCCACGCCGGAACCAAGGCCGCCGCTTCAAGCGAGCAAGCGCAAATGCCACTCGTGAAACGCCGTCGCACGGCCACCGCCGCGAATGCCTAACAAAGGGAGAGAAAATGAGAGGAGGGGGCTGCATTGGACCGCGTCCCCTCCCCTCGGATTTCCCTCTATTTCCAAACACAAATTTAGAATTTCAGGAAGCTGATGAATACGAACTATTTCACCGACTGCAACGACCAAAAAGCCATCAAGACGCGCTTTCGCGAGCTGGTGATGATTCACCACCCGGACCGGGGCGGCGACACCGAGACGATGCAGGAGATCAACGCGCAGTATGAAACGGCGATGCGCACGAGCTACACCCAGGACGAGAAAACGGCCGAATCCGTCGATTGGTGGATGGAGCAAGAGCACGCGATGATGGAAGTTTTAGCGAAGCTGGCGCAAGCCAGACTGGTGGATTTTCTCACGGTGGAATTGCTCGGCGTGTGGCTGTGGGTTTCCGGCGACACGAAACCGCACAAGGACAGCTTAAAGGCTTGCGGGTTATTCTGGAGCAAGCAGAAAGCCGCGTGGTATTGGCGCAGCCCGGCGCACCGCGTGCCCAGGCGAGCGGCTCCGAATCGTTCGCTCGATGAGCTAAGGAACGGTTTCGGCAGCAAAGAATTTACGCCCAAGAAGCCGGGAAACACCAAGCCGACAGGCAAGGCCAAGCAGCTAGGCCGCAAGCACTACCTGACTCACAAACCTGCTTAATCAACCCACCGGAGCAGCGGAAATCTTTATGAAATCCGCTGCTCCCCCACCCTTCTCATCGCAACTTTTTAAACCATGGATTTTTCAGAACCTGAAATCACGACACTCCACGCCGTCGCAAGATTTTTCAGCTGCGAGCTGGTGCCAGATGACGGCGGCTACCGCTACCGCTTGGCGGTTTGCGAGGCGTTTTCGCTCGTCGTCCGTAAAGATTACCAGACGAAAAAGGCGCGTTTTACGGCCATCCTCCCAGTGGGAATTCCCGTACTCGGCTCGGTGGACGGCGTGAATGTTTCTCTGAAACGGCCTGCACTGGCGATTGCCAAGGACATCCAGCGGCGCTTGATCCCGAACGCCGCCCAATGGGCGCAGCGATGCCGCGACCACACCACGAAACTCAAGCGGGAAAAGCTAGCCGAGGCGGAGTTTTTAGCCCGCATCTTCGTCGCCAATCGCTGCGAACCAACGAGCTGGGGCCACCGCGACGGCTGGATGGGCAAAGGCATAGAAATCGCAAACCACAACGCCCGGCTTAGCCACTGGGGCGAATACATCGCCACCGTGAAAGTCCGCTCGATCCAAGCCCTCGAACAAATCGCCGCCATTTGCGCCGAGGATGCAGAATTTCACACCCGAAAAAAGGAAGCGGCAGCCAAGTCCCCTTCCCCAAACAAGTAATTCTAAATACCAATCGTAAAAAAAATTTCCGTCGTCACATCCTGCAAGTGGATGCGACGGCGAGACGCGGTAGAAGGCTGAAAATCGCACTTTTACCCTTCGCCACGCCGCTGAGGAAGGACTCCCCTACCCTTCCTCAGACTCCATCTCAGGGGACGGTTTTTTCGCCCTCCCGGCGGGGGTTTACTCTGCCGTATAACGACGATCCTCGGATTTCACTTGTTCAAATAGTTTCGTAAAATACAACACGGATCAATTTTATCATACTACCATAAAGTATGCAAATAATGCGTATGCCCAGTCATTATGAGATTAAGACTTGCCTATTAAGTAATAGTATGCAAGTATTCGGAGTAGATCCACAAAGTATGCAAGTATGACAATTACCCTCTGCAACCAAAAAGGCGGCGCTGGAAAGACGACTCTGACGCTTCTCCTCGCAATGGCACTCGAAGAAGCCGGAAGAAGCGTGGCGATCCTGGACCGTGATCCCCAGCAAACCGCGACCCGGGCAATAAATCACTTACGCGGACATGATTTAACTAGTATCGATCTTGTGGCGAAAACTGG
>JANORE010000139.1:0-3890 GCA_031415155.1 Akkermansiaceae bacterium
AAGCCTACGCCGCCGCACGCGGTCGCATCGCAGCGATGTTAGAAATCCTCAATCGCCCGCTGCATGTCGCGGCACTCAATGGTTTAGTCAAAGCGGAACCCGTCGAAGCGCGGAGTAACACGAGCCAAGCAGATTATGAAAAAATGGTTCGCGACGGTAAGGAATTCATCGCGGCGGGCGACATTTTTCAATTTGTCCCAAGCCAGAGATTTGAAGCGGATTTTGATCGACCGCCCGTCGATCTATATCGGGCGCTGCGCTTGGTGAACCCATCGCCTTACATGTTCATTTTGGAAATGGGAGACTTTGCCTTGGTCGGAAGCTCACCGGAAGTCCATGTCCGCTCGATCAATGGCCGCATCGATATTCGCCCCATTGCAGGGACTCGCTGGAGAGGAAAAACGGTCGAGGAAGATGATGCGCTCGCGGCAGATCTCCTGGCAGATCCTAAAGAACGCGCAGAGCATCTCATGTTGGTGGATCTCGCTCGCAACGATGTCGGGCGCATTGCCAAACATGGAACTGTCAGCGTCGATGACTTCATGATGATCGAGCGATACAGTCATGTGATGCACATTGTTTCCAACGTCTCGGGGGAACTCGATCCGTCGCACAGTGCTTATGATGTGCTGCGTGCGACTTTCCCCGCGGGAACCGTCAGCGGTGCTCCCAAGATTCGTGCCATGCAGATCATCAATTCGTTAGAAAAAAATAAACGCTGCGCCTACGCCGGAGCGGTCGGATACTTCGGCTTCGATGGCTCGCATGATTCCTGCATCACGCTCCGCACTTGCTTACTCAAGGATGGTAAAGCCTACGTCCAGGCTGGAGCCGGAGTCGTCGCAGATTCCAATCCGACTTATGAGTATGAGGAAACTGTCAACAAGGCAAAAGCGATGTTACGAGCCATCGCTCTCGCGAAAACGATGGGGTGAGAGTCGATTTTTAACCACCATGGACGGATCACTTGCCGTTCCTTTTTTCTTATCGTGTAACTCTTAACAAATCACCTCTAACTCTTCTTCACGTCCCTTCGTGATCTTCGCGACTTAGCGGGAAACTTTTTAGTCTCATCACCATGCTTCTCATCCTCGATAACTACGACTCCTTTACTTACAATCTCGTGCAATACTTCGGCGAGCTGGGGGCGGAGATGCAAATTTTTCGTAATGATGTCATCACCGTGGATGAGATCAGGGCGCTCAACCCCGAACGTATTTGTATTTCTCCCGGCCCCTGCACACCGACGGAAGCCGGGATTTCATGCGACTTGATCAAAGAACTCGGTGCTACCATCCCGATCCTCGGGGTCTGTCTGGGCCACCAGTCGATAGGCCAAGTTTACGGCGGCGATGTCGTCCGCGCAGATCGCTTGATGCATGGTAAGACATCGGCGATTCATCATTCGAACCAAAGCGTCTTCGCTGGAATGCCAGACCCTTTCGAGGCGACGCGGTATCACTCACTCATCGTCAAGCGAGAGACCTTGCCCGATTGTTTAGAAATCACCGCTTGGACCGAAGAGGGTGAGATTATGGGCCTCCAACACAAGGAATATCCCGTCCACGGAGTTCAATTTCACCCTGAGTCAATTCTGACTCAAGACGGTAAACGCCTACTAGAGAATTTCCTGAAGTTTTGAAATAGGCTGGGCATGTAAATATTTCAGACATCTTGTTGATGTTTGAAATTTCCTAGTGGTCAGTCAGGCTCAAAGTGTCGGGTGGTATTGTCCCATCTCGTTGCAAAAGAGGATCGATCATTTGATGAATGCTACCGAGTCGCGATGAAGAAGAGGAAGGCACCGCGAATCTAGCGAATCCCACGAATCTTGATGATGATCCATGCCGCAGTCGCAAATCTTAAGTTTCTTCATTTTGAAGATTCGCTCGCTTCGCTCGATTCGCGGTGCCTAAATTCTTCTTTGAATCCCGCAGTAACCACGCTGCGTGTTCCAACCGTCAAAATTAATTTGACGAAACACCAGAATCGCCGCCAAGCAATCTGGAAAACCGCCTTGGAATAAATCTCGTTCTTAGGGTTCTTAAATGGGTGAAATCTCCATTATTCTCTCTGATCACGGTCGTATTCGCAGTCTTTTCTGTCGGTTGTGAATCGCACTTGCAGGCTGCAAATCCGGTGGAAGTCGGCAAAGTGAAATGGGGGCGAGATTATGATGCGGCAGTCAAAGCGGCGAAAGATTCCGGTAAGCCGATTTTCCTACTATTTCAAGAAGTGCCCGGTTGTGCTGGCTGCAAGCAATTTGGTAAGGATGTGCTGAGCGATCCAAGGGTTGTTCAAAAAATCGAAGAATGCTTCGTGCCGTTGCTCATTCATAATAATCAGCAAGGTAAAGATGCCGAAGTCTTGAAAAGATTGAATGAACCGGCGTGGAACTTCCAAGTGGTGCGTTTCATCAATGCGGAAGGTTTCGATCTCATTCCGCGCAAAGATCGTGTCTGGGATACTGCAGAACTCACGACGCGGATGTCCGAGGCACTGAAAAAAGCTGGAACTCCGAAGAAGGGGGATGCTCACACAGGCACCCAGCGCGTCGCATTTTCTCAATACTGCTTCTGGACGGGCGAGATGAGATTGGGCGCGATCGACGGTGTGGTGAGAACGGAAGTGGGATTTCTCGATGGCCAGGAAGTGACGGTGGTGGACTATGATGAGGGAAAAATTTCACTGGCAGATCTTACCGCGAAGGCAAAGGCCGCTGAAGTGGCCGTGAGAGTCTACACTTCGTTCGACGGCTACCGTAAAGCTCCTGCTTCCGATCAAAAGCGCCAACTCCAAGGGACTAAATACGCCAAGCTTCACCTTACTGCTGAGCAGGCGACCAAGGTGAATGCTTTTGCCAGAAGCGAGCCGGAGACAGCAGAGAAATTTCTGCAAACACGAACATCGAAGCCATGAGAAAAAGAAGGGGAGGGGATTCGGCTCAATCGGCTTGATCCGCCAGCTCGTGTCACCCTCTATTTTTAATAGGAAATAAGGCGGAACCCAGAACGGTTCGGCGTGCAACAGTTCAGAAAATCAACCTATGAAAGATCTATCCAGAGTTGATTCCATGATTTGGTAATTCATTGATAAATGGTAAATTACAACGCTTGTGAAATTTTTCACAAATAGGTCTTGCGAAACTTGTGGATGATTATTTATACACCCGGCGTCCTGCGTCACAGGATCATCCCGAATGCGTTTATTTCTATCCACGCTTGCTTTCAGTTCACTCAGTCTCGCCTCAGCCTTCGCTGCGGGGGGAGGTGAGCATCATGCCTTACCGCTTAATGCACAGAAGCTGCATGAGGCGCTACCAATCAGTAATTCGATGGTGATGGTGTGGATAGCAACACTTGTGATCGTTGTTTTTTGCAGAATCGCCACTGGGAAAATGACACTCGTTCCTTCGGGATTACAAAACTTTGCGGAATGGGCTTTTGAATCGCTTTATAATTTCCTGGAAAGCCTCATGGGCAAGCACCTGACTCACCGCACATTCTGGTTTTTCGGATCTATTTTCTTTTTCATTTTAGTCAGCAACTATCTTGGCTTGATCCCGGGCGTCGGGACGGTCGGATGGACTTCCATAGATACTCACGGGCACTCAGTATTCACGCCACTTCTTCGTGGAGCAAATGCTGACATCAATATGACAGCCGCCATGGCATTTAGCTTTGCTCTTCTTTGGTTCTACTGGGCACTCACGGAAAACAGTATCAAAGAATTTTGTGCTCATATTTTCGCACCAAAAGGAGCTTTCAAGGGCGTGATGTTAGCAATGATGATTCCTATTTTCCTATTCGTAGGTGTGCTTGAAGTGATTTCCATCGCGATTCGTCCAGTGGCTTTATCGTTCCGTTTGTTTGGAAACATTTACGGCGGCG
>JANORE010000140.1:0-4009 GCA_031415155.1 Akkermansiaceae bacterium
AGTGATTCGCGAGGGCACCACCTACACCACCACCTACAGAGGCGACGCTCCCGGAAAAGGAAAACCCGAGAGCGTGGACAGTACTGGTGTCATCAACGGCTATCAGGAGTTCTTCGTCTATGGCTCGGATCTCGGCAAACCGCATGAGTACGGAAAACTTGTCGAAACCAAGAAGCGGCAGTCCGGCCCGGAGGCGCTTTACATCTCAAGGACCAACTACAACGCGGTAGGCCTCGTCATGGACGAGTTCTTCGACGGCACCACCGGCACCGACGACGATGCCCATGTCCGCCATGAATACGACTCCGAGTACGGTTCTTACAAGGTCCGCACCAAGCTCTTTGACGATGCTACACAGATCTCCACCGTGCTCTCGGAGTTCGTTTCGGTAAAACGCTCGGGGTCGGAGATCGTCAGCAAGGAGAATCTCACCCACGGCGTCCTCCGCGAGACACGGACCGACGCGCGCACCGGTCGCATCCTCAAGATCCGAAGCACGCGGAACGGCGAATCCCAGATTCTTCAGGACCTGACCTATACTTGGGATTCCAATGGCAACCTTGAGACGCGCACCGACATGAAGGCCGGAACTGCGGGAAAGACCGAGTCCTTCAGCACGGACCATCTCGACCGCCTCACTTCCTCCACCATCTCCGGAGAGTCAACCGTCCCCTACACGTACGATCTAGGGGACAAAGGCAACCTGATTGCCAAGAACGGAAATACCTTCAACTACACCGGCTACCGCGTCACCAGCGCCACCATCAAGGGCCAGTCTCGAACTTATTCGTATGACAATGCAGGGCATGTCATCAACGACGGCAAGCGCGAGTATGAATGGACTTCCTTCGGCCAGTTGAAGTCGGTCGAGCAAGACTCCTGCCCCGCGCTGGAGACTTTCGCCACCACCACCACGTACGCTCCAGCCATACCGGGCATCGCCCTCCGCGCGATCTACGCGGCGTCTCACGCCCGATCCGAGTTCCAGTTCGATGCCGCCGGCTCCCGCTCCCAGCAGACCCTTGTCCGCAGCTTCAACGATGGATCGGCGGCCCGCGTGATCACCCGCTACATCGGCAGCTATCAAGTGGAAGAGCACGCCTCTCAACCCGTCTCCGGCAGCTATACCACCGTCCGGAATCTCCACCGCCACCAGCTCGGCAGTTCCCTGCTGACCCGCGATCACAAGACCAGCGCCCACCCGGATGGCCCGTCGTCCACACTGCGCCTCGCCCTCGTCCTCACCGACCACATTGGGAGCACGGACGTCATTGTCCGCGCCGACTGGACCGGCTCCGCATGGAACGTCGCCTCGGGGGCGCCCAAGGCGGAGCGTCAGAGCTTCGATGCCTGGGGACAGCGCCGCGATGGCACTGTGTGGAGCGACCTTCACCCCGCTTCCAGCTCGACGCGCAAAACCTCCGCGATGGACGACGACTGCGGCTTCACCGGCCATGAAATGCTCGACGATTTCGGCATCGTTCACATGAACGGCCGAATCTACGACAGCGAGCTCGGCCGCTTCCTCAGTCCCGACCCCTACGTCCAGGTCCCCGAATATAGCCAGAATTTCAACCGCTACAGCTACGTTCTCAACAATCCCTTGAGCCTGACGGACCCGAGCGGGAACCTGATCCACGGTCTCCACGTCGCGGGCCTTCTAGAAGTCCGGGAAGCCGGTCAACGCTATCTCCAAAGCCAGCCCGAGGTCGCCCAGGCCGTGATGATTGTCGTCGCCGTGGTCCTTTGGTGGACGGGCGTCGCTGTAATTGGTCTCAGCGCCGTCCAAACCGGAGCATTTGTAGGCGGCACCACCGGAGCCCTACGAGCGGATATGAACGGTGGAAGCGCCGGTGACATCCTACGTGGTGCCGCAGTGGGCGCTGTGCAGGGAGCCATCGCTAGCGGAGTTCTTCACGGTTATGGGGCGAGCGCTGCAGAGACTACAACCCAGGCAAGCACCTTGATTACCGGCTCCCTCGCAGCAGATCGCGCAATAAACATCGCCGGACATGCAGTTCTCGGCGGCTTGTCGAATGCCGCGCTGGGCGGAAAATTCCAAGATGGATTTCTTTCCGGCCTGGCAGGCGCGGCCGTTGCTGCCACCGGTGTCTATGATCTCGTAAAGGGCAAGACTTTCGGCGCTGTTGCTGCGAGAACCGCCATTGCAGGCATCGTCGGAGGGACAGCATCGGCGATCGGAGGCGGGAAGTTCGCGAATGGAGCTTGGACGGCGGCGTTCCAGCACCTTCTCAATCAGGAAGCTAAAACGCTCGCCAAGAAGGTCTATGCTTTCGCAACAAAGGGGAAAGATTACAATGCCTTCTATGCTCGAGCGAAAGTTGGTGCTGGAGGTGATAATAGGGCGCTATCTGTTTCTACAGGTAAAGAAATAGTAGAGCGGACCAGGAAATTCTCTGGAGCGGATCAAGTCGATATCCATGGGCACGGATATAAAGCTGGTGTTATTGGCGAAAACGACACAAACAGTTCCGGGCTTTATGTGAAAGCAACTTCTGGACCAGGGTCGGCGACCGCGCTACAATTTGCTGCGGCGCTGGCAGCTGAAGGTGTCATGACTAAAAATGGCACGGTCCGGATTTTCGCTTGTAACTGCACTGCGCTTGCGTCAGCAATTGCCTGGCATTTGGAGGGGTATGGTAGGTCCGACATTAAAGTCTTTGGCGGAAACCGCTCGGTTTCGCCCGTTACAGCGGACACTGGGGCGCTTCATGGGGTTGCTCCTGAGACGGGGAGTTTTGTGATTGACGGAAGTTTCAATTCGTATGAAGGTAAAAATTATGTCGGTGATGTGCCAGTGTTGCGGTGGTAGATTTTCTTTTGTCAGCGCTTCTCTAGTGCTATCCGTCGTTCTGATGCTTGGCTTTTTCTTGTTTTATCGGAATGAGAGAGGCGATCCAGGCGATGATCAAGGAGCGGGCATTGCTTTGAACACTCTTAAAATTCCTCTTGATTACTCCCGGAAGAACGCGCTTAGCCCTCTTGGTTATCTTGAATCAGTTCGGATTGATAATTCAATTGGTCTGAATCGAAGGGAGAAGGCTGCATTATTCGAGTTTGTAATTGAAACCGAAAAATTAAATCAATTGAAATTTGGCCAAGATTTTTTGGTTAGTATGAAGTGCGATGTTTTTAAAGTGATTGCAAAGCTAGATCGTAAACTGAAAGCCGATGAAGTAGATCACTCCAATTCGGTATTCCTTAGTGACTTGTCTGCATCTGCAAGAAGGCTGGCAGAGCAATTAGTTCATGAAGGAGGTCGATCATGAAGGAGGTCGATCAATGGGGTCAGTCCTCACGGATTAACATTAAGCCGAAAAATGTGAATGCGTGAGGACTGACCCCATCCATGACCCCATCCATTAACATTAAGCCGAAAAATGTGAATGCGTGAGGACTGACCCCATCCACCATCCACGTCATTCGATATCGACACGGGGAGAGGTGTTCGATTTCTCAAAAATGGTGAGATGGATGGTTTTCTGGATCCTTAAGTGGCAAACATTATTATTCGATGAAAATTGGAAAAAGTGACTATACTACGGTCGTTGCAAGTCCCTGTAATCGAGATCACGTGGTGTTGGAGATATACCGACAAGGTATGTTTGTTGCGCAGTTGAGCGATGAAGCAGGAAATGGTAAAATTAATATCGAGTTTGCTGCGCCGGGATGTCCTCCAGGAACTTGCGTGGAAAAGCTCGATCTCGATGAGTTTTTGGAAATAATTAAAGTCGCGAGGGAAAGGCTAGAGTGAATGGGGTCATTGAATGGGGTCTTGATCTGAATGGGGTCATGAATGGGGTCAGTCCTCACGGATTCACATTAGGGTTGCCTTCTGAATGGGGTCAGTCCTCACGAGAATGGGGTCATCATTGAATGGGGTCAGTCCTCACGGATTCACATTTGGGTTGCCTTTCCCTCCCGGCGCGGGTAGGCACCCTGCATGGCCCGGCCCTTGAGATTCCAGTATCCCGGAGCGGTTTACCAC
>JANORE010000141.1:0-3972 GCA_031415155.1 Akkermansiaceae bacterium
CGAGAGTAACGGCTATCTCGAACATGCGATGGAGGAAATGAACTTCTCTGCCCGCGCTCATGATCGGATTCTGAAAGTGGCGCGGACCCTCGCGGATCTGGGTGGCGCCGCCGACATCCGCGCGAATGATATTCTCGAGGCCATCCAATACCGCTCGCTGGACCGGAAGCTATTTAGTTGAAAGCCCTGGTCTTTATGGAATGTCATGGCTGGAAGAAAGATCCGGCTGTCATTACTGAGGTTATTTCTGTTGAATCCAAATGACATGCGCCTGATCCCATCCAAATTTCCGCTTTTTGTTTTCGAGGCCCTCGGCTCCTTGGCTTGCGGCTTTTACGGCAACTACATCTTTTTCCTATTCCGTGATCGGCACGGCTTTGGAAATCTCGGGAATCTCGGCGTGGCAGCCTTGATGGGCCTAGTCATTGCCCTGGCTTCCTGGCAGGGAGGTAAATTTGCCCAATGCAAGGGATGCATCCCAACGATGGTTTCAGGACTGGTTGGGATGATCGCCGCACTGACGGTGGGGGCGTTTTTTCCCCAACTGCCCGTGCAAGTCGCCATGCTGATTCTGTGGACGGCCTCGCAGTTTGTCGTCTGGCCCGCGCTTGAGGCTCTGGTGACCGAGGGCGAAAGCGGTACTGCGCGGGCCAATATCGTGGGAATTTACAGCGTCGTTTGGGCGGCCTGCTCGGCGCTGTCATACTTTTTTGGAGGCAGCCTGTTTGAGTGGCTTGGAAGTGGTAGTATTTTCTGGCTGCCTCCAGGTCTCCATGTGTTGCAGATCGTCGTGATATGGAGATTCGCAAGCCACGCTGGAGGCGCGAAAATAGCAGGCCCGCTAGACGACACCCAGAAAGTGGTGGTCATTCCGGCGAGACATGGGCCAAGTCCACGTTCCTTTCAGCGGATGGCTTGGATCGCGAATCCTTTTGCTTGCGTCGCGGCATTCACCTTGCTGGCCATGATTCCGGAGCTGGCTCGGAAGATGGGCTTGAGCACGACGGTCGCGGGGTGGTTCGGGTCGATCTGGTTTTTCGCGCGGCTGGCGGCATTCGTTGTGATGTGGCAATGGGCTGGCTGGCACTATCGGTTCCGGTGGCTGCTGGCTGGTTACGTTTTGTTGATCGTGGGGTTCGCCACCGTGCTGACGGCTGGAGATTTGCTTTGGCTGAGTGTGGGACAAGTGGCATTCGGACTGGCGGTGGGCTCGCTTTATTACGCTTCGCTTTTTTATTCGATGGATGTGGGTGAGGCGCGCGCCGAGCAGGGCGGGATCCACGAGGCAATGATGGGAGCGGGGAATTTCCTCGGACCGGGCGTGGCGGGCTTGACCTTGATGATCGCCCCGCAGTCACCCCATGCTGGTGTGTGGGCGGTCAGCGGACTCTTGGCCACGGGCTTGGCGGTCTTGCTGAGAACTCGCTTGAAAAACAATCGTTAAACTTGCTAGCAACGCCGCAACCCATGAAAGATCGCCTCGAAAAAGTCTCCTCGCCGCGGGTGGCGTTGCTCATTGAATCGTCCCGCAGCTACGGACGAGAATTGCTGATGGGAGTCGCCAAGTATGTGAGGATTCATGGGCCGTGGTCGATCGAGTTCGAAGAGGGAGATCCCGGCGAGAACCTCCCCAAGTGGTTTGACCGTTGGAAATGGGATGGAATCATCGCGCGGATTTCAACCCCTGCCATGGCCGAGGCAGTCGGGCGCTGCGGAGTGCCGGTGGTGGACCTGAGCGCAAGTTTGCCCGAAGTCCCCTTCCCCTCGATTCGCTCGGATGAGGAATTGGTGGGGCGCATGGCTGCGGAACACTTGTTGGAGCGCGGATTTAGGCACTTCGCATTCTGCGGCTTCAACGGCATGGATTGGTCAGACATGCGGTGGGCCAGCTTTGAGCAGCGGGTATCGGAAGCCGGGTTTTCCTGTCATGCGTTTGAAAAATCCGGACCCCAGCGATTTTATTCTGCTTTCGACTATGAGGACCATGGAGAGCAGCACGAGCGGGATTTGATGGACTGGTTGCAATCCCTGCCAAAACCCTGCGGACTCATGGCGTGCAACGATGCTCGCGGCAGGCAGGTTCTGAATTGCTGCCGTGAGGTCGATGTCGCCGTGCCGGACGACGTGGCGGTCATTGGCGTGGATAAGGATGAAATTTTCTGCGAGCTGTCCGATTTGCCGTTGTCGAGCGTGATTCTCAACACCCAGCAGATCGGCTTCGAAGGAGCTGCGTTGTTGGCCCGCCTGATGGCTGGCGAAAGCACCGATTTCCAATCCGTCCTCGTCAAGCCCTTGGGAGTGTTGTCGCGGCATTCCACCGATGTCCTTGCGATGGATGACCGAAAAATCGCTTTAGCCCTGAGACACATCCGCGAACACGCGTGCGATGGCCTGAATGTGGAGTCCCTGCTCAAGGTCGTGCCACTCTCTCGAAGTGTGCTGGAGCGGCGCTTCTCACAAATTCTCGGCAGATCCCCCAACGAGGAGATCCTACGCGTCCGGCTGGACCGGGTTTGTCGGCTATTGCAAGAGTCCGATCTTTCGCTCGCTGAAGTGGCGGGAAAAGCGGGTTTTGATCACCCGGAATACATGAGCCGCTTGTTCAAGAGCAAGATAGGAATCACCCCGGGCGAGTTCCGCAAGCAGGCAGGGGCAGGTGGGCACAAGTAATGACTCGGGATCTTGTCGGAATTTGGGTTGGGGAGGAAAAGAAGCCCGGGAAGATGACAAGCTTCTCGCCAATCCGCGCGTTGGTATTACCGTCTTACTAAATGCAAACCATCTCGTTCAAAGTCAGCGATGACGAAGCACGACTGATTCATTCCCTCGCAAAAAAGGAACGAACCACGCGATCGGAATATCTCCGCCGCCGGGCCAAAGCCGCGCCACAATCTTCCGAACCACCGCAGCGGGTCCGCTGTGTTCCATCGAAGAGGTTGCCAACACCTTGGCAGGAATGCTTGCGACTCTTGGTCGGAAACACACGTTCCTGCCCGATGATCAATCCTCGTCCGAGCCTTGGCCGATGTGGTGCTCCAGCGCATCCAGAACCGCCGATGCCCATCTCGTCGCTCTGTCGGTAAGTCATGGCTTACTTTTGGCAACACTCGATGAGCAAATCCCCGGGGCTTTCCTGATTCCCAAGGTGGCAGTGTCATACGGGTCGCCACTATCATTTGGATAGTCCCTTTTTACCAATGGTAACACCTGCGCGGACAACGATGTTTTCCGGTGAGGATTCCCAGTGAGGGTAGCCGGTTCCAAGCGTGATTTCATTGTCGTAAAATTCGATGTTTTCAACATTGCTTGCCCGCAGCAGAGGTTTGTAGATCTGGATCATTTTATTGTGGTGGATGCGGATGTTCTTGGAGGTCGGTTTTCCTTGTCCTGTGCATAGAACGGGTGAGCCCAGTCGATAGTTAGGTTTTTGATGGTGATGTTTTTTGCATCCTTCATGAAGAAGGGAATGATATGCCCGTGCATGACCAGTTCTGCCCCGTTGCCGTCGATGGTGACATTTTCCAGGCCGGAGAGATCGAAGACGATGTGCTTGATTCCATCGTCATTGTTGGAAATGTGAAGATGCCGAAATGGGAAATCATCCGGGCGGGCATGATGAATGCCTTTGGGCAGGGTCAGCGTGGTTCCGTTCACGATTTTCTGCTGGCGAAGCCATGTCGAAACATTGCTTTCGGCGCTTGCCATGGTCGCGGTCACCAGTAGAGCGACGAGACAGGATTTCATATACTTTTGCTGCTAGGAATTTACTTGGGGGGTGAGGGCAGAGCGGGGAAATGGGGGTTGATCACATGGATCAAGATCGAGGTAGATGAAGGCTCTCCCTTGTCATCTTTTGCGACCAGTCTGAGCTGATTACTGCCGATTTTGAATTTGAACTTCGCCTCGTCTCCACTCCAGTGATAGGGCGGCGAGGTCACTTCACCGACACTGGCTTCATTGACGAAAAGCTCC
>JANORE010000142.1:0-13269 GCA_031415155.1 Akkermansiaceae bacterium
CGAAGCGCCTATCCCAGCAGAATACCAACATTGGGTTGATCTATCTTCTCTAAAAACGGATTACTAACAGACTTCCATCATGAACGATGACTTACTTCCTGATCTCATTGCTGCCGTCGAGCAGCAACTCACTTCCCCACAGACACCTTACGTGGCGAAAACGCTCGCGCGTTTGATGAAACTCGGGCTCGAAGAAACAGAGGCGAAATCTCAAATCGCCATTTGTCTTGGCGAGGAAATGGATGAAATCCTGAGGACGCGCAAATCCTTTGACGAGAGATCTTATCGTTTGAATCTGGATGCCTTGCCGATGGCTGAGGAGGAAGACGCGCTCTGACGGAAAAGGAAAAATCAAGTTTCACTTCTCGCGAAACTCGCTACATTTCTAAAGATGAAGCTGGAAATATTCGCCGTGGTGATTGGTTTGGCAGTTCCACTCCAAGCTCAAATCAAACGTGCTGAACGGAAATCTTTGTTGGATTCCGACCCGTCGGTAGTCTACTTGGAGCAAACTCTGAAGAAGCCCATCGAGCTAAAGGTGACACAAGACGTGACGGTTTTTTCTGATAAGGAAAGTAACAATCGGCTCGGCACCTTGAGGGGAAATCAGATCGTGAAACTCGAAGCGATGACGGACAAAAGGTATCGAGTCCGGGGTCGAGGAATGCGTGATGGGATTTCGGGCTGGGTTACACCTTCCGCATTTGTGGTGCCCCATCCTGAGTTCGTTGCGAATTTAAAAAAACTCTATGATCGGCAGATCCAAGTTCAGGGCCTCATCACTGCCAAAAAAGTCGCGATTGGGATGACTCTCGACGAGGTCGCTCAATCTCAAGGGAAGGCCACCAAGACATCGCTCAGGAAAACGGCTACCGGTGAGTCCATGCGTTTGGAATTTATTGAATACGAAGAAATTAAGCACTACGTCACCGAAGTGGATCGGGCGACGGGCAAGGTCTATCGCCGACTTGCCAGCGTCACCCAAGAAGAGAAAAGCAAAACCGTTGTCGAGTTTGAAAACAACCTCGTCACGGCCATCGAGGAAAGTGAAGATCGGCAAGGTGGGAATGTGAGAATGATCGTGCCGCCACTCGTTTTCCATTGGTGATCATTCACGACATTTGGATCTTAAAACGGCTCGTCATCACTCCATGGGTCAGAATTTCCAACTTGCCATTCCTCGATGAGATCCGCCGGGAAATCCTCAAGAAATCTCGAGGGGCGGCAAATGACATCGCCGCTATATGACTTCGGATTCATCATAGGATACGTGAGATAGAGATCATCTTTCGCCCGCGTCAATGCGACGTAAAATAAGCGACGCTCTTCTTCTAACATCGGTAAATCATCCGCTTCGAGGATGCGGCTATTCGGAAATTGGCCATCCACAAGCCAGATGAGAAAGACGACTTTCCACTCAAGACCTTTCGCCTGATGGATCGACGACAGCGTGACTTTCTCGTCATCGATTTCGTTTTGATCGCCAGTCGGCTCACCATCCACAGAGCTCATCAATGAGAGTTGAGCGAGAAATTCGAGGATGTCATCGAAGTTACCACCGTATTGAGAGAGTTGCTCAATGTCACTACGGCGGCTCTCAAAGTTTTCAAAACTCTCCTTGAGATATTCGTCATAGACGCCTTCAAGAATACTGAAAATCATCTCGGATGGTCGGGCAAATTCACCATGAGGTGTCAGCTCATCCATCACATAGCATAACTGCTCCCAATGCTTGACGGACTTCTTGGGCACTTTAAATGTGAGAAATAAATCAGACCACTTGGGCGGCAGTTCTTCTTTGCTGGCCCAGCCACTTTTTAGCCATTCATTCCATAATTTCTGCGCGGCGACTGGCCCGCAACCGTGCAGTAAATTCACCATCCGCATAAAGCTGACTTCATCCCGGCGGTTCACGACGAAGCGCATGAATGCAGCGATGTCTTTGATATGTGCTTGCTCGAAAAATCGAAGGCCGCTGGTGATTGCGAACGGAATCCCCCGCACCGTCAGCTCCATCTGGATTTCTAAACTTTGGAAGTGGGCTCGGTATAGAACAGCCATTTCCTCTAGTGGGATTCCTTCCTCACGTAACTCTAACATCCGCTGTGCGATAAATGCGGCTTGGCTACTTGGATTTTCCAGAGCCACCAGTGCTGGCTTCGCCCCAATGCCTTCACGAGATGAATGTAGATCCTTCTCAAAACGGCCTTCGTTGGCACGAATCGCAGCGTTTGAGAGATCGAGAATTTCCGGCACACTCCGGTAATTGGTCTCAATGGTGAAAACCTTAGAACCTTGATACCTCTTAGGAAAACTGAGGATGTGATTCATGTCTGCGCCGCGCCAAGAATAGATCGATTGCGCGTCATCGCCCACGGCCATCAGGCTATTGGAATCGCCAACGAGCAGATCAATCATCCGGCCTTGTACGGCATTCGTATCTTGATATTCATCCACTAAAAGATGGCGAAATTTTTTCTGATAGAGCTCTAATACATCAGGTCGTTCTTGGAATAAGCGCACGGTCATGATGAGTAAGTCATCGAAATCCATCGAGTTCGTCTCCAGTTTCTTGGTCGCGTAACCAGTGCGAATCATTTCGATTTGATCCATCCAATCGTAGAAATGATCATACTTTGCAGCGATGACTTCTTGCAAACTCGCGCCGGTGTTTTCGATCAAGCTAAACATAGATGCTAATACATCCGCTTTAGGAAAACGCCGTTGTTTGGTGTCGATGTCACTGTTTGCGATGATCGAGTTGAGTAATGATTTCTGGTCATCCCGATCAAGGATCGAAAACGAACGATTGAATCCTATATCTTCAGCATGACGCCGTAAGATGCGGCTGCCGATGGAGTGGAATGTTCCGGCCCATAAATCCGAGGTGTCGTGAGGGACGAGATCGCGCACGCGCACGATCATTTCCTTGGCGGCTTTGTTAGTGAATGTCAGCAGCAACACTTGTTTCGCTTCGATCCCATGGTCTAACAGCCACGCCACTCGATACGTCAGCGTCCGAGTTTTTCCTGAGCCAGCCCCCGCGATCACCAGGGCTTTTCCCGGAGGTGAGGAAACGGCTTGGTATTGCTCTGCATTCAGCGCCGCGACGTAATCAATGCCGGAAGTCGCTACCGGTTGCGGACGATGAAGAGTGTATTGGCGGGCCATGCGTGCGGCGAGTCTGGCAGCAGATTGTGCACGGGGCAACCCCACGGCTTGAGTTTCCCGTTCACCATAGCGAGGAAGTCACCAATTTGTTTTTATGAGCGCCAACGCTTGCTGAGATCGGCATAGGCATCGATCCGGCGGTCGCGGAAAAATGGCCAGATCCGGCGGAAATCCTCGACGGATTGCAGATCAATATCTTGGTAAAGAATTTCCTCATGCTCGGTGGATGCCTTGGCGACGATTTCGCCGTAGGGATTCGCGATGAAGGAGCGGCCCCAGAACTCGGTTTTGCCTTCGTGGCCCGTGCGATTGATCGCCGCGAGGTAGCAGCCGTTTGCCACGGCGTGGCCGCGTTGGACTGTTTCCCAAGCACTATGTTGAGCGTCGCCGAGAGTCGGTTTTTCCTCAGGAAGCCAGCCGATGGCGGTCGGATAAACGAGAATTTGTGCACCTCCGAGCGCCATCAGCCGCGCGGCCTCGGGATACCACTGGTCCCAGCAAATCAGCACACCGATTTTCCCAAACTTCGTGTCCCACACCGGCCAGCCACTGTCGCCGGGCGTGAAATAGAATTTCTCCTCGAAGCCAGGATCTTGCGGAATATGGCTTTTCCGATAAAGCCCCATGAGCGAGCCATCTGCGTCGTGGATGGCGGCGGTATTATGATAGAGGCCGGGTCCACGATGCTCAAAAAGCGAGGAAATCAAAACGATGCCGAGCTCGCCTGCGATTTTCCCTAACCGATCCGTCACTGGGCCGGGTAGAGGATCGGCGAGATCGAATAAGTCTGGATCTTCCACCGTGCAGAAATACGGCGTGAGAAAAAGCTCCTGAGTGACCACGATATTCGCCCCGCCAGCAGCGGCCTCGCGAATCAGTTTTTCATGATGGTCAAATGATTCTGCTTTAGAGGCGAAAGTGCCGGACTGGAGTAGGGCGAGGCGTGGCATGGGCGAAGCTTCACGGGGGGCGGAAAAAGAATCAAGCCGGGAGCTGGCGGAGTTTTTTCCGCGTATTGAAGAAAATATTGAAAACTTGGCTTGATTCCTCCGGGTTTGCTCCATACATCGCGCCTTCCCATGCCGGATTCTTCACGAACTCTGAAAGTCGCGATTCCCAAAGGCAGCCTTGAGGAGCCCACCATTGAGCTGCTTGCTAAGGCTGGCTACGAGATTTACGTATCCTCGCGTGGCCTGCGCCCGAGTTCGAATGACCCGGAACTCGATCTCTATCTTATCCGTGCTCAGGAAATCGGGCGATACCTCGGCCAAGGTTTCATCGACTGCGGCATCACGGGTTACGATTGGGCTTACGAAAACGGGGTCGATCTGGTCGATCTCGGAGAGCTTCAATACTCTCGGGCGACCACTCGGCCCACGCGTTGGGTGCTCGTCGTGCCAGAAGACTCGCCGATTCGGAAGCCGGAAGATCTCGAAGGAAAGCGCATTGCGACGGAAGGTGTAGGCATCACCCAGCGATATTTAAAAGAGCGAGGTATCCACGCTGAGGTCGAATTTTCTTGGGGCGCGACAGAGGTGAAAGTGCCAGATCTCGTCGATGCGATCGTGGATGTGACCGAGACGGGATCTTCCATCAAAGCGAATCGCCTCCGGATTGTTGATACGCTGCTGACTTCATTTCCTCATTTTTATGCAAGTCCAGCCGCTGCGGCAGATCCTTGGAAAAAGGAAAAAATGGATCGTATCGCCCTGCTCCTGAAAGCCGCCCTGTGCGCTCGCGGCAAAGTGGGCTTGAAAATGAATTTCCCGAGTGCTCGCTTACCCGAGCTTCTTGAAAAACTTCCGTCGATGCGCCGTCCGACGATTTCTCATCTTTCGGAAGAAGGATGGGTCGCCGTTGAGACAGTGATTGACGAAATCATCGTCAGGGACATGATCCCTGAACTGAAGCGTCTGGGGGCAGAGGGGATTATTGAATATCCACTCAATAAAATTGTCCCTTAATTCCTCTCACCACTAACCTAACCCCGACCGCAAACTGCCATGGGCTCCATCAAGAAACGCCGTAAAACGAAGATCAATAAGCACAAGCGCAAAAAGCGCATGAAACAGAACCGCCACAAAAAGCGTCTCCGTTATAAGTCCTAGTTATAAGGATTGATTCGTTTTACAATGACCAGAGATTCGTTCACGGATCTCTGGTTTTTTCATGCCGGGCATTATGAGTCTGCAAGTGGTCGTCAATTTCCGTGTCCTTGATGAGTCGGACGACTGGATCGTGGTGGATAAGCCCGCGCCGCTGATTGTGCATCCGGCAAATGATAAGCCAGAACCAACTCTGCTAGGTGGCCTGCAAAAACTCCTCGTCTATGACATCGCGAATGGTTGCCGTTTGGGCATCATTACTCGCCTAGACCGGGAAACGAGCGGTATCGTTTTAGTTTCTAAGAACCTGCAAGCTGCCCGCGAGCTGGGCTGGATTTTCGAAAGGCGACAGGCGAAAAAAGAATATCTGGCCATCGTAAAAGGCTGGCCTGAGCTGGATCAATGGAAATGCACCGAACCGATCATCCGTGCTGGCGAACTCGGTCCATCAGCGATTTGGGTGCGACAAGTGACAAGTCCTCTCGGGCGAGAATGCCTAACAGGTTTCGAGGTTGTAAGTCGCTTCGAGCGGGCTGGAGAGAAATTTTCACAGATCCGTTGTTTCCCCCAAACTGGCCGGATGCATCAAATACGCGTTCACTTGGCCTGTGCCGGATTTCCGCTTGTGGGAGATAAAATTTACTCAGGTGACGGCTCGGAATATCTCGAATGGATGGCAGATGGCTGGACGCCCGAGCTTGAGAAAAAGTTGATTCTACCTCGTCACGCCTTACACGCGGCCCGGTTGGAAATTTCCTGGCAAGGTCAGACGGTATCTTGGGAATCTCAGTTACCCGAAGATTTAAAACAATTCTCTCAGGGCGAAAAAATCAGTGTGACGCCGGATGTTGTCATCTGGAGTCGTCATGAATAGCCTCCTGCCATGGCTTCACTGAATGAAATCGTCGCATACTTGGATCAAGAGCTAAAAACAGCGTCGATCTCCGATTACCCAGGTGCGATCAACGGGCTGCAATTGACGAATGCTGGAGAGGTCGTGCGGATCGTGGCAGCAGTTGATGCGTCACTGCAAGTGGTCAAGGCGGCTGCGGAAGGAGGTCCGGGATTGCTCATTGTTCATCACGGGATGTTTTGGCAAGGGGTTCAGCCAGTCACGGGGGCATTTTATCAGAAATTGAAAATCGCAATGGACGCTGGACTCGCGATTTATTCATCACATCTACCGCTCGACGTGCATCCGGAATTTGGAAACAACATTCTTTTGGCAAAAGCGATTCAACTCGAAAATCCGCAGCCATTCTTCGATCAAAAAGGACTCCTGATTGGGATCCGCGGTTTGTTAAATAGTAAGAGAAATGATTTAGCTGGGGTTTTGGGAAAGGTGCTGAATGGACCCGTTCATGTCTGTCCGGGTGGTCCAGAAACGATCTCAAAAGTGGCAGTCATCACCGGAGGAGCAGGAAGCGAGGTTGCCAAAGTTGCCGCTTGTGGTGTGGACTCTTTGATCACGGGAGAAGGACCGCATTGGAGTTTTACTTTAGCCGAAGAATTGGGCCTCAACGTTTTCTATGGTGGGCATTACGCGACAGAAACTTTTGGAGTAAAGGCCATTTCTGAAACGATTGGAGAGAAATTCGTAATTCCTTGGAAATTTCTAGATTATCCGACAGGGCTTTGAGCGAACAATCTTGTTGATTTGACTTTTGAAGTGACTCATGGGGAAAAATAATTTGAGGAATTTTTTTAAAATAAAAAGTTGCTTTAAGTGACAACTGTCTAATATCCAATTTTTTATAAAAATCTAGGTCGAAGTAAAATTTATCCGATCAGATGGAAAAAAGTCTTGCTAGGGGTGGGGCACATGGGTTGAATCAATTTCGATATGCGGGCATAGCTTAGTGGTAAAGCGCTATCCTTCCAAGTTAGACATGCGGGTTCGATTCCCGCTGCCCGCTCCACTCAAAATATTCTCAAATATCTAACAAAGAACTCGAAATGAAAAAAACAATAACATTTGCACTTTTAAGTGCTACATTTGGCCTGCTTCAGGTCAATGCGGCTGTGGACTGTGTCGCTTTATCACTTTCAATTACGAACGCCGTCAAAAACGAGCAATCGAAAGTTCTTGAAATTGTTTCGAAAGAAGTGGCCGCAGCTCCAAGTTGCGCTTGTGAAATTGTTAAATCTGCAATCGAGGCTTCCGCCGCTGATGCGAAAATGGTCGCTGCAATTGTCGAAGTTGCAGCCATTGCTGCGCCTGAGCAGATGCGCTTAGTCGCACAATGTGCCGTTGCTGTTGCACCTGATGCACTCGACCAAGTTCAAGCCGTTTTGGCAAAGTTAGATCCAAATCTTGGTGAGTCTGGTAAGAGTTCGAAAGGTGCCAAGTCGCCTGCTGGTGAGGTTGCCAACGCTGCCAATCCCTTAGACTTCCCGGGACAAGGTCCAATTGGGCCAAATCCAGGCAGCCCAGGTGGATTCCCGCTAATCCCTCAGTTACCTCCTGTGATTATCGCCCCGCCAGATGTTTCAAACGTCAATCCGTGATTACCGCTTAATTTCCCCACTTAACTTATTTATTCAATGAAAAGCAAATTTTCTATTGGCATTTTTGGCTTACTAGCTGCCGCTTCAGCCTCAGCTCAAGGTCTCTACAACATCGGCAGTGAGTCTCAAGAGTCGATTCCCCTTAAATGGGTAGTTGGGGCTAGTGTCACCTATGATGATAATGTAGCTCCTGGAAACGGTTTATCCGAGCAGGATTCTGTGGGCTTCAACCCTTATGTTGGTCTTTCGCTAGTTAATTTAACCCCACAGACGACTTGGGATGTCTATGCACGTTTAGGACTTATCTACTACGTTGATCAGCCAGCTGGTATTGATGATGTTGCCAGCCAATCACGCATTGGAGTGAATTTAACTCATCGCTTCAGCGAGAGACTTCGTTTCTCAAGTCGGAACTTTGTTTCTTATGAATTGGAGCCGGATTATTCATACGGTTACGCTTCATCGCGCCAGTTGAGTGAGTATTTCTATTGGCAGACTGACAATTCAATTGGATTCCGGTGGACCGAAAGATTTGCTACTTACTCTGGATTCAGCCTCACAGGCGCAACCTATCCAGACGTTAGTAACAATGATAGATTTACATGGGAATTATATAATCAGTTACGCTATCAACTTGGACCACAGACTGTCTTGACGGGTGATTACCGCTATGGACAAACCTCCGGCAGCGATAGATCTTCTGATTCTACCAACCAATATATTCTTGGAGGTGTTGAGCAACGCTTTAGCCCCAATACAATCGGAATTTTCCGTGCGGGTGCCCAATTGCGTAGCGTAGATGATGGCGATAAAACTGCCAGCCCATATGCTGAACTCGTTTTGAATTCTCAAGTTACTTCACAGTTAAGTCTTCGAGCCTTCACGCGCTATGGTATTGAATCATATGATACAGTCCGTTCCGTAGGTGGTGCATTGGTAGAATTTGATGATCGTAGAACTTTACGTTTCGGTCTTGCTTCAGAATACGTGATTTCCCCGATGTTTTCACTTTTCGGCGGCGTCGATTATATTCCGACATCATTCCAAGAAGGACGTTTGGTTGAAGGATTTGCAGGTAATAACACCGGAGATAAAGACGAGGCGATCATCAACGCTTATCTTGGGATGTCGGTAAAGTTCAACGATTATCTGACTGGCAATCTGTCGTATAATTTTACAAATTCAAATTCTGATTTTACCAATCAAGACTATGATCGTAGCAGAATCAGTTTAGGGATTAGTGCTGAATTCTAAACGTCCTATTTTAGGGATTACTTGTTATCCTTTATTAAACTAATTCAGAACTCCCGCGATGTTTTTCATTGCGGGAGTTTCTATTTCAAATTAGCGTCTATCTATAATTTAATCCTATTATTTCAATGAATATTTCATCTCCACAGCAAAATGAAACAGCACTCCATGCAGTGGATTACTGGCAGGTCATCAAAAACCGTTACGGGATTATTTTGTTGACGCTACTTTTGGTTTTTACCACGGCGGGAGTAATTACTTACGTGATGCCAAAGAAATATGATAGTGAAGCAAAAATCGAAGTAAGGTCGAGATCGGGTGGGATGACCCCCTTTGGCGAAGGCATGAGTCAAGCCTCGGGAGGTAGCCGAATGACAGCCCAGTTTTTTGGAACTGAATTCCAGAAAATTACGAGTGCCAATGCACTGGCGAAAGTCGTTGAAAAACTGGAACTCGTTACTCGATGGGGAATTGACAAGGACACAGCAGTTGCAGTTTTAAAGGGTATCGTGACTACACAAATAGTAAGAAGTAGTGATTTCATATCGATCAGAGTTCGTCATTCAGACAATGAAATAGCAAGAGACATAGCCTTTGAGGTTTATGTCGCATATAAAACTTATCGGGCTGATATCGAAAGTCGAGATGCACAAAAAGCTTTGATTGAGCTGAATAGAGCCGTCCGAGATCAAGAAGATAAAGTTGAAGAACGGAGGAAGGTTCTTACGACGATTGCTAGAACAAAAGATATTATTTATACAGGTGAGGAATCTTTTTATGGCCAATCAGGTATGGACGAACATCAAGGTGCTCGTAGTGCGCTTCAAACCTATAATGAACTAGAAGAATTGATTGATCAATATGAGAGTCAGATTGGAACATTATCAGAATATGATAATGAACAATTGATGGTTTACGCTTCCGGTCTCGATTTACCTGAAAATATTATTAAGACACTTTACCCGCAGCATCTTGAAGCTAAACGGCAACTTGAGTCGCTTGGAATAAGCGGATTAGGACCTCGTCACCCTACTGTCCTTTCTGCTGCTGACCAAATTTCTAGAATGAATCAACAGCTTAACGAAGGGGTAGTTAATTTAAAGGCAACCCTACAAGCCAAGCTAGAGATGTCAAAGGATCGCTTAAAAAGCGTAGAGATTCGAAAAAATACCACTAGGCAAGAAGCCATTCAGAAAGGTCAAGATAACCAAGATTATGTAGATGCAAAGCGTGAATTCGAGACTGATCAAGCTTTGCTCCAGCAAATGAAAATCAAAAAAATGACGGAAACTATTTCAGAAAAAATGTCTGAAGACAGTGTCGTCCTCCATGATGCACCAAAAGTTGCGAAGGAGCAGTCCAGTCCTAATATAAAATTGAATCTGATTCTTGGTGCTGTGGTAGGGTTGATTTTTGGTGTGGGTATAGCGTTTTTCTTGGAGTATCTAGATACTTCAGTAAAAAGTCTCGAAGATGTGGAACGTTATCTCCAAGTCCCAGTTCTTGCTGTTATTCCAAAAGATGTTGGGATCTTGCATAAACAGAACGGCATGAGTCCAGACGCAGAAGCTTATCGAATTCTCAGGACTAATATCGAATTCAATAGGAAAAACCCAGAAGATAATGCAATCACTGTCGTCTCTGGTGGTGCAGGGGAGGGAAAATCCACAACTTTAGTAAATCTTGCTTACATCTGTGCGCAAGGTGGATACACGACATTGATGATTGATGCAGATTTGCGAAGACCTCGATTGCATACATTTTTTGATATCAATAATTCAGTAGGTTTAACAAATTATTTGACTACTGAGTTGATGCTTGAAGATGTCATTCTTCAGACTCCTATTGATAATCTCTACTTCATGCCATCTGGTATTTTACCATCTGATGCAGCAGGGATTTTGAACTCACGCCGCATGTCGGAACTGATTCAAGATGTCAAACAGCGCTTTGATCTAGTTCTAGTCGATAGTCCTCCGATTCTTGGCGTGAGTGATGCGTCCGTGCTGGCGAGCGAAGTCGATTTGACAATGATTGTCGTGCAACACCGCAAACTTCCAAGAAATATGCTGATGCGCGTGAAGCAAGCGGTCGAAAACGTGGGTGGTAATGTCATTGGGGTTGTTCTCAATAATGTGGACGTTCGTAGTGATAGTCAGTATCAATATTATACCAGTTATTATACGTATTATGCCCCGGCAGAGTCTCAAATCGGTCCTGCTATCGGCAAGGTATCCGCACCTGTAAAATCTCAGACTCCAGCTCGCAGCAGTGATTCTGAACTATATTAAATTCTAAGAATACTATTTTATGAACTATCCGAAGTTATTCACTCTGATGAGTGTGCTATTCTTTTCAATACAAATAGCATTTGCGCAAATTCAAGCAGGGAGGGCGATCAAGATTACTATTTCCGGTGTGCCTGACGCCGAAAAAGCACAAATTAATAACGATTATCCTGTATCCGATAATGGGATTATTAACATGCCATATATCGGTCAAATAAGAGCGGCGGGATTAAGAAACGAGCAATTGTCCGATATTCTTCAAAGAAGCTATCGGAATGCCGGGATTTACACGAATCCAACAATCCAAGTCATTACTACGGCCGTGGATGGTGGAGTCAATCAAGAGACTGTTACCCTTGGCGGTCAGATAAGAAAAACAGGACCTATTCCTTTCTATAAAGGAATTACCCTGTGGGAAGCGATCCAAGCTGCAGGTGGACCGACTGATTTCGGTACGATGAGGCGTGTTAGGTTAAGGCGTGAAGGTCAATCCAAAGAATATAATTTAAATAATACCCAGTTTCGTGAAATTCAACTTTTACGCAATGACTCGATAGAGATTCCTCAAAAGCGTCCATTTGAACCTAGTTGAATATTGATTACTATCGAATAAGCTTAAATCTAGCACTGCTAGTGTTGTATCGCTCAAATAACTAGTCATTTAGGCGGCCTTGCGCTTCTTTCTGCTGGTGCAGTCTGGGCGGATTGCTTCGAGCCGCTTACGGCATAGTTCAATCTTGGCAAGGATGTCATCCGCTGTGGCCGTCCACACGAAAGCCTTGGTGTGTTCGTTGTGTGATTCGATGAATTCCATCATCTTCTCTATCAGGTCAGGGACACTTTGAAAGCTGCCGCGCCGCACTGCCTTGTTGGTCAGTTCGGCGAACTAGCGCTCAACGAGATTAAGCCAGCTTGAGCTCGTCGGAATGAAGTGGAGATGGAAGCGGGGATGCTTCTTGAGCCATGCCTGAACCTTGGCATGCTTGTGCGTGCCGAATTGTTCCATCACTAGTTGCAACCTGGCTCTTCAGTTCCGTATTCCGCGTCGAGTTTGCGCAGAAACTTTAGGAACTCCTGATACCGGAGACCACTGTAGCATTCGCCTGTCACTTTCCCGGAGCCACCTCAGTTTACGCTGGTGTGGTCGCCAACGGCGTCCAGCACAGTTATACCTATTATCAGTATCGACGATACTATCAGTAGCAACTGACCTACTATCAGTATCAACGGACCAAAAAAATACAAGAATCTTCTTACTCAATCGTCGAAGACGGCACTGCGGCCAAAACGATTTCTGCCTACATCGATCTCAATCCCGTCCGAGCAGGCATGGCCAAAGATCCGGCCGAATACCGTTGGAGCAGTTATGGCGAAGCCATCGGCGGCGGCAATAAAGGTAATGGCAAAAAGGCCCTCGCCGGGCTGGTCCGGGCGATGCGTGCTCACCTCGGAACTCCCGCCGATGCGACCTTCTGGGCGCACGACGTCTCCCGCGAATACCGAAAACTCCTTCTAACAGGCTCCATCGAACGCAAGACCGAAGCCATTGGTAAAGACGGAAAACTCCAGGCGAAAACCACCCGCAAAGGCATCTCCAAAACCGAGGCCGCTGGCGAATCCGAATCTGAATCCGCAGACATTCCATTAGGGAAAATGCTCCGCCACCGGATTCGCTATTTCACCGATGGAGCCGTCATTGGCAGCCGAAATTTCATCAACGAAGCCTTCGATCAAGCTCGCGAACGCTTCGGTCCGAAACGCAAAACGGGGCTAGAAAACTCAAAGGCAAAGCCAGCCCCGCGTCCGCCATTCTCTGGAGTTTGCGAGATTTACAGAAAGGCTCGGAAGCATTTGAGACTTACTGTTTGAGTTACTATTCAGCCACGACATGTTATGGTTTTGAATGACTTGAAATCTATATCTTGTTATCTGAGAATTCTCTATTT
>JANORE010000143.1:0-4811 GCA_031415155.1 Akkermansiaceae bacterium
CTTCGTCTTTGATGAACATCAGATCTAATAAAGACTCGCTCGTATCGATACTCGCCGCGAATGAAGCCGCCACCGAGATGACTTCCTCGAAGCGATCATCCGTCCGATCACAAGATAGAGTATCCACCACCAAGCCATACCGCGGGTAAAAGGTATCTTCCAGCTCCTTCACAATCGGTCGTCCAGTCCGCGCCCAACTTTTCCAATGAATCTGCCTTAATGGGTCGCCGGGACGATAATCTCGCAGCCCGACGAACTCGCCAGAATTGCCGATGGAATTGGTGTTCGCATCCCCCGAAATTTTGAAAGCCGCACCGCCGGGCAGTTCGATTTTTGGCAAAGGAAACCGCCGTGGTAAGATCGTCAGCGTGTTGGCAGTCGCCTTTACTTTTCGGCATCGCTGAAAAAGTCCGAATGGATCGGGAAGTAACACTCGTAGATCATCGAACCGGATCACACCACGTCGTAGCGGAACGATGTCGATGAAAACTCGGGCGTATTCACCCTGTTTCAGATCGACCTCCTCGCGCGATGAGCCGTCAGCAAACAAGCGATTTCCTAGCAGAATCCACTGCCACCGGAAGTAGGCGAATTTCCGGTCAAAGGCATTGCGTTCCTCTTCGCCCGGTTCACGGAGTATCGTGAAATCCGCCAGACTTGGACGCGGATCCGGCGGCGTATCCGATAGCCAAGCACGGCTAAGACGGTGCTTACTTTGATTCGAGACTTGCACGGTGTAGCGCAGCGGCTCGCCTGCGGTGCCGAAACGCGGAAGCTCTCGTTTCCCCTCGACCTTGGCTTGGCGGATGATCGCCCATGGCACGCCGATCATGGTCATTCCTAAGCACAGGGAAAATAGCTGATAAATAGGCTCTTTCCCGTGTCCCATCCCGAGGCAGGTCGCCAAGACAAACACCAAGCCCAAGCCGATCCCCGCAGGTCTTAAGCGGCGTGAGAGGAAATAATAAATACCACTTCCTCGGAAATAAAACGGATGCAGTCGTTGATCAAATGATCTTCTCTGCGGCGAATTTGAGCCGTTGTTAGAAGAATTTGAATCCTGTTTCATGATCTGCCGCGCTTCATGCTTTGTGGAAAACGTTGGGCTGGATTGCCCCAACGGGGCAACATGCGATAGCCCAGGGCATCGCCCTGGGTAATGGGTGGACTAAATGGTTTAGCCCTGAAAGGGCGGAACTCTTCAGGAGTTGGCAAATCAGATTTCGCCCTTTCAGGGCTTGGATTCCTCGGGATTTCTCTACCCAGGGCGTTGCCCTGGGCTATCGCATGTTGCCCCGTTGGGGCAATCCTTTGAGCGACGGTATCATTTCCACAAATCATCATGCGCGGCAGTATAAGCTCGTGAACCTAGACCGGAACCGGCGTTTGTTCAATGAGCTCGGCCACGATTTGGCGAGCATTCGCACCCGAGTATTTCGCCTCCGGCGCTAGCACAATCCGGTGCGCGATGATATCCGCCGCCACCGACTGGATCAACTCAGGCGAGACAAAATCTTGCCCCTGGAACACCGCCAGTGCTTGAGAAACTTTCATCAATGCAAGCGAGGCGCGTGGGCTGGCGGCAAGCTGGATCGACGGATGACCGCGCGTCGCCCCGGTGAGTGAGACGACGTAATGACGAAGCTCTTCGCTGAAACGGATCTGACGTGCGGCTGCCATCAGCTCCAGGATTTCTTCACGCGTCGCGACTGGAGCCAGCGAATCCACCGGATGCGTCTCTGCCTGATCTGCTAGAATGGCAGCCTCCTCAGCCGCCGTCACATAACCCAGCGCACACTGCATGGCGAAGCGATCCATCTGCGCCTCCGGTAAAGGATAAGTACCACGGAATTCCACCGGATTCTGCGTAGCGATCACGAAGAAAATTCCATCCAGATCATGGCGCTGCCCATCGATGGTGGCTTGCCGTTCACCCATCGCTTCCAGCAAAGCACTTTGTGTGCGAGGCGAAGCACGGTTGATTTCATCGGCGAGGAGAATATCGGTGAAAATAGGACCGGGCAGAAATCGAAACTCCTGCGAGCGAGGATCCAGCACGGAAATACCAAGAATGTCTGAGGGCAGCAAATCTGGAGTAAACTGCACCCGCTTGAAGACCGCGCCGCTGATGGTCTTGGCAATCGCCTTCGCCAGAGTCGTTTTCCCCGTTCCCGGAAAATCTTCGAGCAACACATGGCCTCCTGAAATCATGCAGGCTAAGACACGGCGGACGACATCCGCTTGACCACGCACCACCGAGTTAACAGCATTTTCTAAGCGAGAAGCAGTGGTCGAGATACTCATAATTTCCTGCACGATTCGAGCGTTCCGCGTCTAACTCGTCGAGGCTTTCCTTCGTCGCACAAGGCGAATAAATCGAGGGTTCTTGGAAGCGGCTGATTAAAAGTCGATCAAAACATCGAAATGCCCCCGTCGTGAATCGAACACGAATCTAGAGTTTAGGAAACCGTGGCTACCTATTGAATTTCATAGATTAAAAAAACTTGTAACGGATTTGTAACGGATTTTGCTGGAAACGGGGGGAGTTTTCGGTTTCCTTCGCCGCATGTCGGCAGCTCCCTTCCTCAAGAATATCAATCATCCAAGATACCGCTACCGGGTCTATTTCACGGATGGCGCGGAAAGGCTTCAAAAGTATTTCAAGAAAAAGACGGGCGAGGGAGGAGCGGACGAATTCATTGAGGCACAACTGAAACGGCTTGCCGATGAAGGCACGAAGGAAAAGGCAATCACCGATGCGGAAGCAAGGGCCGTGAAGGAGTTTCGTGAAGCAGTTGCCAAGCTCCCCGGCAATGCGAACAAGGCAACCTTGGCCGATGCCGTCGCCTTTTACCTGAAGAGCTTGGAAGCGCGTCACAAGTCCATCACCTGCCAAGTGATTGCCGATAGGCTTCTCTTGCGGCTCAAGTGCGAGGGAACGGGCAAGGCGCATCAAGCCTCCATGGAATATCGGCTGAAGAAATTCTTGAGAGAATACGGCGACTGGATGGCTTGTGATTTCTCACCCGAAATCATCGACTCGTTCCTTTCGGCTCAAAACGTCGGCCCCCAAACCCGCAAGCATTACCGCGCCGCCATTCATCAACTTTTTCAGCACGCCATGATCCTGAATGCGGCGACTGAAAACCCCGTTGCAAAGGCGATGAAAATTCGGGTGAAGACGGATGAACCCGGAATCCTGAAACCCTCACAAGTTGCCGCTCTGCTTTCTCATGCTGACAGTGACACGCTTCCCGGCCTCGCAATCTCGTTTTTCGCCGGAGTGAGACGGGCGGAAATCGAAAGACTCGATTGGGCGGAAATAGACATGAAGGGCGGACTGATAGAAATCAAAGCGGCCAAGGCAAAAACCGCGCAACGCCGCTTCATTGCCATGAGTGAAAACCTCAAGGCATGGCTTGCCCCATACGCCGCTACCGGGGGCAAGGTGATCGCTTCCCCCGCGATATGGCGCAAAGGCCAAGAGAAGGCACGTCTGGATGCAGGGATTACCGATTGGCCGCACAACGCGGGACGGCACTCTTTCGCTTCCTATCACCTCGCCATGAACGAAGACCCCGGCAAACTGGCGATGGAGCTAGGCCACCCAGATCCCCGGCTTCTTTTCAGCCGATACAGAAAGCTCGTTCTCAAGAAATCCGCCACTTCATTCTGGAACGTCATGCCCTCCGCCGGAGAGGAAATCACAAACATTAAAACAGCATGAAAAAGGAATTACTGCCGAACAAAGAAGATTTTCAGGGTTGGATCAAGCACCTTGGAGAACGCCTAAACGATAACGCGAGGGTAAAAGTCAAGGATAATGCCGTTTCCTATCCTGATGCTCTGAAGTTACTAAGGGGAAAATTGTATCAACAATTTTACTACCTCAAAGATAAAGAAGAGAGACTTGGAAGATACTCTTTCGGAATGGAGGAAGCACTTGAGGAGTGCAAAAGACAAATGGACGAGTGGAAGAAAAATGTTTGGAAGCACTTTGATCTTTCACAAGAAGTCATCAAAAAACTTTCCAAAGAAGAACAGGAACAGGCAACTATTGATTTAAGTGCCTTTGGCGGATTTGTTGCCACCGGGAGGTACCCGAAAAACTACTCAAGCTTGATATTCGTCGCAAACATGTTAGTGGCATTTCTGAGGGACGAAAGATGGCCGGGAAGAAGGGAGCTTTCGGAACGATTGAATTGCTACGGTCACGACATAAAGCGTTCTACGCTCGCAGCTTGCCTTGAATCCCTTAAAGTTGCAGATTTCGTGAGAGACAATCAAAATGGATGATAAGCTTTTCCGGCATAATATTGTGCCGGAAAACACTGATGCCTACGAATTGAACGGCAATGTCGCGTCGTCATGACAAAACTAACCGAAAAAATTAGGCAAGGCCACGAAGTCGTCGAAACCGATCTTCTAACGAAAAGGGAACTCGCCAAGAAATTGCGAGTCACTGAAAAGACACTAGAGAACTGGCAAAATGCCGGATACATCAAGAAACTAACGATTGGCGGCACGGTCCGCTATTCGTGGCCAGATGTAGTTGCCTCCATCAAAAGCCAATCCGTATAAACACGAACCGCCCCCGCAGCAAATCTACTACGGAGCGGCTCAAATTCCTTTCAACAAAGAGTTTTTAGTGCCATGCCATAGGATTTCAAGGGGCAATTTCACCCATGAAAATTCAATCATGGCGGATTTTTGCACGGGGTCAGTTGTGGCGGGCGGTGATGGTGGCGAAGGCTTGGCGGTGGTTGAATCGGTTCATGGCGTCGTGGAAGTCTTTGAAGGTCGATTGGCGG
>JANORE010000144.1:0-7038 GCA_031415155.1 Akkermansiaceae bacterium
GACGGGGAGGCAATCGCGGATAAATTGTTTTTCCAGGGTGATGCCTTCTTTCATCGTAGCACGGAGATCTTCGCGGAATTCCTCGGTCCAGATGTCTGGATTTTCGTCGATGAGATCCATGAGGAGATTGCGGAAAACCTCGATGTGGTTCGACTCATCGCGAAGCGTGTAGCGAAACATTTGGCCGATGCCGGGGAATTTGTTCTGACGATAGAGGCTGAGAATCATGCCGAAGAGGCCGTAAAACTGCGTGCCTTCCATCACTTGGCCGAACATGAAAATATTCTTGGCGAGCGCCATTTTGTTTTCCGTGACGGTGAGGTCGATGTCGCGGCGGAGGGCCTTACTATTGGAGACGACGAAGTTGTTTTTCGCTTGGATGGACGGGATGTCCTCGAACATCGCCTCGCACTCGTGCGGGTTGATGCCGAGTGAGGAAATCATATAAACCAGCGAGTCCGCGTGGATATTTTCCTCGTGAGCATGGCGACCGAGGACAAGCTTCAGCTCGGGTGCGGTGACGACTTCACGGACGACGTGGAGCACATTGTCGCCGACGATGCCTTCTGCCGCCGAGAAATAGCCGATACCCATCTTGATGATCCAGCGCTCGACGTCGGAGATTTCATCCGAGCGCCATTGCTCCACGTCTTTTTGCATACTGACGTCTTCTGGCTCCCAGTGGTTGTTCTTCATCGTCTTGTAGAGGTCATACGCCCACTGATATTTCAGCGGGAGGATGTTAAAGAACATCGTCTCCTTGCCATTGATGACGCGCTTGCCGGCGTAGGCTTGCTCGGCTTTTTCGCGGTCGAGCGTGAAGGTGCGATTTCCGAGGGCTACCGTGGTAGTTTTAGCTGGGGCTGTGATGGTGGCGGACATGATTTGAAGAGATGAAAAGTGAGTGGCAAAGTGTTCCAAGCGGACGGGATCATGTGAGCAATCCGCAGGCCGGGTCAAACTGTTTTTCCTTATGTGGTATCCACAAATTATTCACAATACAAGATGTGGTGGTTTGTGAAATGTAGTTACTATGTAAAAACAAAGGGAATCGTAGGACTTATAACGATTTTGAAAACCCGTCACCTCATAATCTAGGGGCTAATAAATTTTCTGCAAGCTGCCTCAAATCCCTTGAGTCGCCAGAATTTGAAAAAATTTCTATAAGTTTATGAAATATCACCCCATCAAAAGGAGTTTTTGATGCAACGCATTGGTAAAGAAGTATAAAATATTTAGCTCGGTCAATGAATGGCGCTTTGGACGAGAATAATTGCGACTTGGCGGCGGGTCGTGACTGGCTACATTTCAGCCATGAGGGGACATTTAATGATTGATCTGGCGAGCTTGCCGGAGAGCGGACAAGAATTTGTCGGTGAGTTACCGAAGGAGATTTTCGATTTGCCAGAGGACGATGCCAAGGCTGTGGGGCCGCTGAAATACGAGGTTTGGGCGCAGCGGTTCGAGTCTGAATTGCTGTTGACGGGCTCGCTCTCGGCAACGTTCGAATTCACCTGCGTGCGGACGCTGCATCCATTTGCACAGACGATCGGTCTGGAAAACGCGGCGATTTCCATCGAGATCACGAAAGAAGGGGAAATAGACGTCACGGAAGCGATCCGTGAAGAGGTATTAATTCACTTTCCGATCGACCCGAGATGTGAGGAAGGAGATGTGCCGCAGACGTGCGAAATCGATTCCCGATATTTATCAGTGGACAAGTCGGCAGAAGATGGGCTACCCACTCCGCCCCGCGCCGAGAGTGATGACCGCTGGTCAGCTCTCGACATCCTCAAGGACCTCAAGGACCCAACTTAACTGAACTACAACCATGGCCGTACCAAAAAGACGCCAATCTAAAAGCCGCTCAAAAATGCGTCGCGGAGCTACTCGCTGGCGTGCACCGATCTTTAAAAGCTGCCCAGAGTGCGGCAGCAAGGTGCCATCGCACATTGCTTGTCCATCTTGCGGTTACTATCGCAACCGCCAAGTCATAGAAGTCGAAGCTCTCTGAAGCTAGCAACGTGCTTTCTGAATCGATTGCCGCTTGGGAATTTTCCCTCGCGGTAATTTTTCGTTTGTTCAAATTTAACGTCTGTTTTCTCAAGTTTGCATGAAAGTCGCCCTAGACGCCATGGGTGGGGATCACGCCCCTGCTGTAAATATCGGTGGAGCCATCGATGCATTGCGGTATTACCCGAAGCTTCAACACCTTTACTTGGTGGGAGTTGAGGAAATCTTGCATGAGGAATGTAAAAGGCAGGGGCTGGATTTAAACGATCCGCGAGTCAGCATCGTCCATGCTCCGGAGGTCATTGGCATGGCGGAGGCTGGTGCTAAAACAGTGCGAAAGAAGAAGCTTTCCTCGATCAGCATCGCCATGGACATGGTGAAAGATGGTCGCGCGGATGCTTTCGTTTCTGCCGGAAATACGGGAGGAGCTGTGGCGGCGGCGACTTTGAAATTACGCACTCTGCCCGGAGTGGATCGGGCTGGAATCGCCACTGCGGTACCGAACGAATACGGGCTTTGTCACATTCTCGATGCGGGTGCAAATCCTGAAGCGAAGCCAGAACACCTCGTGGCCTATGCCGTGATGGGAACCGCCTTCGCTCGCAGTGTGCTCGGTGTGAAATACCCGAAAGTGGGACTCATGTCGAATGGTGAGGAAGACGAAAAAGGCACTACTTTCACCAAGGAAACCTTCAAACTTCTCAAGCAAACTCCCGGCATTAATTTCGTCGGCAATGTGGAAGGCCGAGATCTTTTCGAGACAGAAATCGATGTCGTGCTCTGCGATGGCTTCGTAGGTAATATCATGCTCAAAACCATCGAAGCCACGGCCAAAGCGGTTTCAAAATGGCTGAAAGCCGAAATCCAAGGCAATCCACTCCGAATCGCTGGAGCCATGCTTGCTAAAGGGGCATTCCGGGCGCTTAAAGAAAAAAGTAGCTACGAGACCTACGGCGGCAGTCCATTGCTGGGTGTGAATGGCGTGGTCATCATCGCGCACGGTTCATCGACCGCACTCGCCGTCCGCAATGCCATCCGTGTGGCACTGGAAACAATTGATAATAAAGTGAATCCACGCATCCTTGAAGCACTCGATTCTATCCATAAGGCTTCTGAAGCCGAGGTGTGAGTCGATCAAGGAGTTTCCCGAAACCGACTTAAACTGTCACCTATTTCACGGCAATGCCGGCCTATGAATTGAGGAGATCACGAATGATCCCGGATTTCACTTGGCAGGAGCGGTCGGATTTAGGCTAGCTTGCCTCCGCCCATGCCAACTGAAGCGATCCTTTCCACCGTCCGCCAATTTTTAGGAGTGGACCCGACTGTCCCCATCACCCTGGAACCTATCAAACGGGGAGCCTCGGGGCGCACGATTGTCCGCGTGAAATCAAAGGGCCATGAGCCATTCATCGGCGTGCATTGGACTGAGGAGCGCGAGGATAATTCTCAGTTCATTCCCGTTGGCCAGTTTTTGAAGCAGGCGAAATTACGCGTTCCGACGATCATTCATGAGCGGGCAAGATATCGCGTCGCCTTGGTCGAAGACTTGGGCGATACGGATTTATTATCGTTGAAGGATCGCCCCTTTGCGGAGCGCCTGCCGTATTATCGCTCGGCATTTGAGCAGGTGGATAAGTTATTTTATGCGAAGCCTGCGAAGGATTTCCATCTCATGCCCCCATTCGATGAAAAACTTTACCGCTGGGAACAGCAGTATTTCTTCGAATATCTGGTGGAGGATTTTCTCGGGATGGATGCCGATGGGCTGAGGGAAAATCCAGTTTTCACGGATCTGGCAGAACGTCTGGGCAAGGTCGCGCGACATCTCGTGCATCGCGATTTCCAATCGCAAAATCTTCTCATCAAGGACGATCAAGTCTGGCTCATTGACTTCCAGGGGCTGCGCCGTGGTCGCCAAGAATATGATCTCGCGTCATTGATCTTCGATCCCTATCTCGACCATTCTGCCGAGGAGCGCGAGGAGCTGCTCAAGATTTGGGAGGAAATCGCCGATGAACGCCCGCTGGTGACATTATTCCACGAATGCGCGGCGCAGCGACTGATGCAAGCACTCGGAGCCTACGGAAATATCGTGAAAAACCGGGGTGACGAATGGTATCGTCCGCACATCGTCACGGCTGGGCGTTTACTGGGTGAGGTGACTTCAGGGACGCCGCTAGAATCTCCACTCGCGCCGGTCCTGGCGGCGATCCGTAATTCAAAAAAGTGAATGGCTCGCTTCAACGTCGGCTCTGGGTGTTGCTTTTTTCAGCGGCAACCGCTTTGGGTGTTTGGAAATATTTCCCAAGTAGCGAGCTAGATCGCAGGGGATTCATCGCGGTGGCGGGGAATTTCCCGGAGCTACCGTTGCAGGTCTCCGGAGATGGCACTCACGCCTCGCCTTGGGCACTGGGGGAAATTCCCACGAGACCGAAGTCGCCGTTGCCGCCGGCGCCAGCCATCATCTCACTCGGCGATGATGCCGAAGGTTTTTTCCAAGCCTCGCCTCCCGCGCCGATTGATTTCTCGGTCATTCTCGCGAATTTCAAGCGACTCGGAGCCACGAAAGTGGCGACCGCTGCCGTGCTGGCATGGGACGCGCCGGATCCGATTGCCCTCGCGGCTTTAGAAAAATCGTTATCCAGCTTCGAGTCGTTGCTGATGGCTGCGCCGCTGTCGCGGGGTGCGGTTCCCTCCCCCATCCCACCCGCTTTCCGGCGAGCTTCACTTCCGCTCGCGGCCATCCACGGAAATGCTTCTGTGCTGCCCGCCGTCAATCGTATCCCGATTTCAGGAATCATCCTCGGCGGGGACACGACTCGCGCGGGCTTTTCAATTTTAGAAGCCGATGACGACGCTACAGATCTGTTTCACCCACTGATGGCACGTTGGGAAGATCGCGTGGTTTTCTCGTTTCCACTGCTCATCGTGCTGCAACAACTGAATCTTCCGTTAGACGGAGTGAAAGTCGAATTGGGAAAATCCATCCATCTCGGGCCAGCCGGGCCAACTTTAAAAATCGACGAGTTCGGGCGCATTGCGATTTCGTCCCAAGTATCAGGCTTACCGCAAGTTGCTGCACAATCGCTGATCGATGGCGGTGCCGACCTTTTCCCGAATCCTCTGCCGGAAATCTTCATTCTTCGCGATGACCAAAGTGCGGCAGAGCCAGCCACCCGCGCATTTTCACAAAGCCTAGCTTCGGTGATGACTTCCATCGCCACGGATCAAGATCCTGAGCCGCCGCGCTTCTACCCGAGATTACCGCAAGACCAAGAGCTTGGCCTGCTTGGAATCTTCGTCGCGATCATGGCGATTTTTTCTACAAGATCACACGTCTTGCGTCTGTTAATGACACTGTTTTTCATAGGGTTTTGCTTGGCGGCTCAGTGGTTCGCCTTTCGCGATACTTCGCTCTGGTTACCAGGAATGCCGATACTTGCAGCGGCTTTAGTTGCAGGAGTAGTCGGCACCTTATTTTCAAAAAAAGCACCATCCAATTCGGCGGTGAAGATTCCACCGATGCCGAAAATACCTGTCTCTTCGCCGCAATCTGCGAAGCTAGAAATACCGATTCTACCAGCACTTCCATCCGAAAAACCGATTCCCAAACACTCACCCGATCCACCATGAATCCCATCGATAAAGCAGACTCTCTCATCGAGGCCCTACCTTACCTACAAGCATTTCGCGGGAAAACGTTTCTCATCAAAATGGGTGGCTCAGCGATGGAAGATCCTGAACTCGTCGCCAAGGTCATGCGCGACATTGTTTTCCTCGAGGTCGCCGGGATCAATCCCATCGTCGTTCACGGCGGGGGCAAGGCGATTTCTGTTGCGATGGAAGCCGCCGGACTGGAAGCGAAATTCGTCGGTGGATTTCGTGTGACGACGGATGAAGCGATCGAGATCGTTGCGCGGGTTTTATCCGAGGAAATCAATCCCGGTCTCGTGCGGATGATCCGGAATTTCGGCGGAAAAGCCGTCGGTATCTCCGGCAATGACGTTTTCCTTGGCGAGAAAATCAAAGGCACCGACGAGGCCGGAAACCGCGTCGATATCGGTCGTGTCGGCGAAGTCGTCGGCTGCCAGCTCGCCCACATGGATGCGGCCCACCAGGCTGGAATCGTCCCCGTCATTTCCCCGCTCGCGGCGGAACTCGCGACTGGAAAACCGCTTAATATCAATGCCGATCTTGCTGCCGCGGCGCTGGCGAAAGAGCTCCGCGTCGCGAAACTTGTCTATCTCTCCGACGTTCCGGGCTTACTGTCTGATCCGAAGGATCCGAGCACTTTAATCAAATCCGTCACCCGCCAGGAGGCCGATGCGATGATCGCAGATGGCACCATTTCCGGCGGTATGATCCCGAAAATCCGCAGCGCGGTGGATGCTCTCAACGCTGGCGTGCGCAAGGTCCACTTCGTCGATGGCCGTCTGCCTCACGCCTTGCTCCTCGAAATTTTCACAGACGGCGGGATCGGCACGGAAGTGGTGAGATGAGTCCAAGAAAAACCCTGCGTGCAGCGAAGCAGGCAGGGTTTTAAAATTTGGATGGCAGCTACTTGAATTAATTCCAAGTCTTCACCGCATCGGTATTTTTGCCTTTTTTGGAGTTCGATTCATCCTTGGTATTGTTGGCTCCGTTTGTCCAGACGATGACTTTTTTGCCACGGACGACCTTGCTAGCTTTTTCACTGGCGGTTTTCGCCGTGATGGTATCGTCATAATCACCGTCGAACTGCACCAAGTAAGGTCCGCCCCAAGGATCATACAGACCTAAAACCTCGGCATTTTCCGCGGCTGCTCCACCACCTCGGTAGATAAGACCATCTTTTTTTCCTTTTCCTTCCGAAGTGTTTAAGTATTTGAGCCCTTTCGTATTAAGAGGATTTTGAGATTTTTCAATTCCAAGTAAGATGTTGAGAAACTCGACATCAAATGAGGGTGATGTATCTGCGGTTGCGATTTTCTCGTCACCTGTGATCCCCGCTTTCGGGAAACTTCCATTTTCCGTCACGAAATT
>JANORE010000145.1:0-4687 GCA_031415155.1 Akkermansiaceae bacterium
ACACCTTCCTACTGCTCCTGGCGATTACCAAAAATTTCCCCCACGCCATCGACAGCACTCGCGCGGGTCAGTGGGATCGTAAAACGGGCAGCGAGATTTTCGGTAAACGCATCGGCCTCATCGGGATGGGTCGCATCGGCCAAGAGGTTGCCCGCCGCGCTCGCGCCTTTGGCATGGAAGTCCATGGCTTTGGAAATTATTGGCCAGAAGACCTCGCCGCCGAGTTCCAAATCACCCGCCACAGCTCGCTCGACTCTCTATTCGACTCCGTGGACATCATCAGTCCACACACGAACCTGAATGCCCAGACCCGCCACTGCATCCATGCCGAGCGCATCAATCGCCTGCCCAACGGCTCATGGATCATCAATACTGGTCGCGGCGAAATCATCGATCAAGACGCCATCATCGCAGCCCTAGACTCCGGCAAACTCGCCGGTTACGCCGCAGATGTTCTCGATCAGGAACCGCCACCAGCCGATCACCCCTTGCTCCACCACCCCCAGGTCATCATCACCCCACACATCGGCTCCCGGACTTTTGAAAGCGTCCCTCGGCAGGCCATGAAGTCCCTCACGAACCTCATCCATGCCTTCAAGGGTGAAGGAGAAATCCATTGCGCGAACGGAGTGATCTAACTTCTCGATCCCATCGACTCTGCCGAGAGAAAATGACGGATTACCGCCAAAGCTCGAACGCATGAGCGGCAAATCCCGCGCCGAACGCGGTGAGCCACAATCGACGGTCATGGTGCTCTGGATCGGCCAATCTTTTTTCCAGGGCAAACATCACGGACGGGCTGCTCATATTTCCATGGGCGCTTAAAACCTCGCGGGTTTCGGTGAGTTGAAATGGCAGCACGGCCTCAAGCGCATCCACCACATCGCGGCCACCGGAGTGAGCGAGGACTTGATCGGGCTCGGCACTGCGGAGCGCAAATAAATCAGCCACGGCTTCTGCGGCTAGCTCAGGAACAGCGCGATGCAGTTGATTTTTCAATTTTCCACCAGAATTCACGAAGCGGATTTTCTCGCGTTCGGCGGGCCGATGCGTGGTCGTGAAGTGACCCGCTTGCCAATCATTCGGCCCACCATCTGCCGTCCAGATCGCCGAAGCTGCACCATCGCCGAAGAGACACAGGCTGATCAAAACGCCCGGATCATCATGGGCGAAAAATGCCGCCGAGCAGATTTCAACAGCCACCGTGGCCACCACTGCCTTCGGATTTGCCGCGAGAAAACCCTGAGCCGAGCGCATCATCGGGACGGCCGCACCACATCCGAGGCCGACGAGGTCTGCTAGATAAACATCGTGCCGCATTCCCGTCTGCTCGGCCAAATAACTGGAAACGCCCGGACAGAGGTAGCCCGTGCAAGTGCAGACGAAAAGCGCATCAATGTCCTGTGCGACGTGGCCAGATTTCTGCAGTGAATCCAGTAACGCCCTGCTGGCCAAGGGGGCCGCTTCTTGTTCGAAGGCCCGGTTTAGTTCTTCCGCAGATTGCTCGAAGGAATGCTCGATGCGGTCCAGCGCTAAGTTTCTCCTCTCGATTCCAGAAGTTCCCTGGGTGAGGACTTTCTCAATCAGTGCCGCAGACCGTGGCTTCAACTGAGAGAGCAGATTTCCCGCTTGCATCGCGGCCCAGCAAGATTCTTGGGTAAATGAATGGGGTGGGACGGCCGTGGCAATGGAGCGTAAATACATGAATGAAAATCTAACGAACCAGCGCGAGCATCCGCTGGAATGGAAAAAGACGGGCGCTGGAAAGAGACTGGATCAGTGATTTCCCACCCGCGTCTAGCAGAAACGGATGAATCATTTCTGCCGTGGTTAGTCGAATCCTGAATTTCCGAGTCAGTGATGCCCGCACCAGATTCGCCGCTTCTTGCCACGATCGTTTGCCCTGCGACCAATCTGCCAGCGGCCCGACCGCGCATTCCGCCGCTTGAAATGCCATCGACATCCCGTTGCCCGTGAATGGCGGAATCATGCTTTCCGCATCGCCCAGTGTGAGCAGACCCGGCACCGGAATTTGCCGCCCGAGTTCGAAGCCAGCCACGGCGGAAAACGATCCTTCCCGCCATTCCGCCTCTCGTAATGAGTTGGCGAGAACCCGATTTCCACCCGCTTCCAGATAGGCGGGTAATAAATCCGCACCGCTTGCCTGGATAGAACGATCCATTTTAAAAAGCCCGCAGACATTCGTCCATCCGTCCTCCACCTCGGCCAGCCCCGCGTAACCATTTCCCCCAGAGTGCATCTCAAGATCGGCAGATCGCGGTAAATTCCGAACGTGGGCCTTGAGGCCAAGCCATTTCCCGAGGACTGGCCGCCTTCCTGCCGCCCAGACGAAGCCATCGCGTGGCTCTGGCCGAGCACGGACATGAGATCTTACTGTGACCTGATCCGCTGCCACATGCTGCCGCAGCCGTTCATCGAGCCGATAGCGAGAAATCCCCATCGCCGCCTCCGCCAGTTGATTTTCATGAATCAATTTCCCTTCGCTAAACCACGCCACCGAACGATGCCGTAGCGCATCCGCGAAAAGGGCGGCGATCCCGAGATTTTCCAAAGTCTGGTGACTGACTCCTGAAATGAATTCCCCACAAACGCGATGCCGTGGATAACTTCCGGCTTCCAAGATGGTGACGGGCACCCCACTGCGTCGCAGGCCAGATGCCAGCGACAGTCCGGCCAATCCGCCACCCGCTATGATCACTTCTTGATTCAATTTCCCCACCCTATCACGCGTCTCGCCCCACGCCATGTGCAAGTTTCTTGGAACTGACGGCGCGGCTGATCCAGCCCCATCAGATCGATGATTTCTCCGGCGGCGAAGCCCGCGCGGATGCTGACATGCATGTCGTGCCGCGTGACCCGATTGATGAATGGATGCATCAGCCCACCCAGCCCATGCGGAAGTCGCGCCCGGTCTGGCTCGCTGATGATGATGACCTCGCAGCTGCTCATCCAGCGGCCCAGCGTCACCAGAGCCTCCCCCTCGAAGTGATGGAGAAATAAATTGGCAATCAGCACTCCACCCGCGTCTGGCGGCGGCATCGTGAAAATATCGCCCTGCTGCCAAGTCACCTGCCGCGCGAGATCCCGCGGAGCCGGAGCAAGATCATAAGCCGCCAGCGGCGCAGCCGGAAAAAGCTGCCGCAGCCGGTGGCATAGCACCCCATCACCCGCACCGATTTCCACCATCCCACGGGCCGCCACTTCAGGAAATTTCCTCACCGTCCGACCGATCCAGTCGTCATTTCCCATCAACCAATTGATCCGGCGGAGGTCGCGGCGACTCCTCATCGCCTCCGGATCATCCGGCGACATGGAATCTAGCAGCTCTGGCACGACCACGCGTTTCATCATCGGTGCGTGAAACTATGAACCGTGAGATCATTTGCAAGTGGCGACATCGTTTTATGATTTGCGCCCCGCCCATTCGCGTTCGATGAGTCCAGCCCAGAGGGAAATGAATTCCCCTCCGCGCCATACTCACCTCATGCACCTCCGCGCGACTCACGCCCAGCTTCCCACCCCGGCCACTCGCTTGGCGACTCGAGAAATCCCAAATGGCCACCCGGTCATGCACCAGCGCTGGGCCGGATTGCTATTCCTTCACTGGCCAGTCGATCCAGCGGTGATCCAGGCACGGCTACCGGAAGGCTTGTTCGTGGATACCTACGAGGGCCAAGCATGGCTGGGCGTGGTACCATTTTTCATGGAAAAAGTGCGACCTGTCATGCTGCCACCGCTGCCGTGGCTCTCATGGTTTCTCGAACTCAACCTCCGCACCTACGTCCACGATGCACAGGGGCGGCCAGGAGTCTGGTTTTTTTCCTTAGATTGCGACCAACCACTCGCCGTCGAGATCGCTCGCCGTTTTTTTCACCTTCCCTATCAGCACGCGGCGATGACATCCGTCCGTCAGGGAAATCAAATCCACTACCGCAGCCGCAGAAAAACGAAAGGCGCGCTGATGGCGGAGTATCGTTACGATGAAACCACCCACGCCATGCCTGCTGCGGAAGGCTCGCTGGAATGGTTTCTCGTCGAGCGCTATCTGCTGTTTTCCACGAGCCGTCGCGGCGAGTTACTTTGCGGGAAAGTGCACCATCCGCCTTATCAGATCGCCGAGGCAGTTTGCCCGCAGTGGTCCACGGAGCCGTTCCGGCTGGAAGGATTCGCCGAGCCCACATTCGCCCCACCTTCCATGCTTGTCGCAAAGCCCGTGGCGGTGACGATTTATCCACTCGTGAAAATACAAGCGCGGCAGCAACGCCTGGGTCTCTAACGGGGTGGCGAAGCGTTCAAGGGGAGCACATGCGCCCTCGCATGTCGTTTTCGACGCCCTCGTCGAAAACCTCGTCCGATCACCTGCGACGCCCATCTTCGTCGAAACCACCACAAAGCTCCCGTGATCTTAAAAGAGGAAAATGAACCGCAGATGAGCGCAGATGGACATTGATGTGAAGAAGCCATGGGAAATGGAGCGCTCATCTTCTGAGTGAGTGCCTCAATCCATATAACGATTTGATAATCTGCGTGAATCTGCGTCCATCTGCGGTTCTATTTCTCTTTCTAGAGGTCAGTCAGGCTCAAAATATCGGGTGATGTTGTCACGTCTCGCCACGATGCAAAGGAAAGGCCCGCGAATCCTGCGAATTTTGAAGATGATCCATGC
>JANORE010000146.1:0-2621 GCA_031415155.1 Akkermansiaceae bacterium
TACGTCCTGCATCGTTTCCCGGACGTTGGCGGTGTAGTCCTCTGGTAAATACCGGGAATCCGTCCGCGGATAAGTGATCATCTTGTGCTTTTCATAAAGCGCTTGAGCGAGCTGAAGCGTTCCCTTCGCGGAAAATGGAGCTTCGCGCTGCAATGTCGTGAGATCGTAAAGCTGCGGGGAAATCTGTGACTGCGCCTTTTTCTCCTCGGTCACCTTGCCCGTTTTCCCATCGCAGCGTGCTTTGATCGCATCGGCGGTCGCTTGATCCCAGATCCGCTCGGGCTTGGAAAGTGGCTTGGCCTCGTCCTTTTTCCAAGCTTCGTCGATCCATTTTCCGAGATATTCCCCGGCCTGCACGCCGAACGTCGCATGAACCTCGAAGTATGGCGTCGGTCTGAATGCTTGGATTTCCGATTCCCGTTGGGCAAGAATCGCCAGCGTCGGCGTCTGAACGCGGCCCGCAGCGGTGATATTGAAGCCGCCGTGGCGGGAATTAAAGCAGGTCAGCGCACGAGTGGCATTCAGCCCGACCAGCCAATCCGACTCGGAGCGACATTTCGCGGCGTCAGCCAGTGGCTTCATTTGTTCCTCGGAACGGAGATTTTCCCAAGCCTTGAGGATGGAATCATTCGTCATCGACTGCATCCATAGCCGCTGAACTGGCTTGGTAATCCCGCCGATTTCCACGATGTAGCGGAAAATGAGTTCACCCTCGCGGCCCGCATCGCAAGCATTGACGAGGAGATCCACGTCTTTCCGCTTGGCGAGTTTCAGAACTTGTTTGAGGCGTGCTTCAGAATCCGGGATCGGATCAAGATCGAATTGATCAGGGATCGCAGGGAGAACGGTGAAATTCCACGGCAGTTTTTTGCCATTTGGCCCCATCGGCATCCGCAGCTCCACGAGGTGGCCGACGGCGGAAGTGATGATGGCCGTGTCGTTTTCATAAAACACATCGCGACCGGAACCTTCCTTTTCGAATTTTCCTAAAACCTTGGTGAGAACTTTGCTCAGGTCATTCATGACGCTGGGTTTCTCGGCGATGATCAATGTTTTTCCCATGGTGAAATTGTGCCGTTGAGCGGCTGTGGATTGAGGGACTAGGCTCAAGAGAGCGGACTTGGCAAGCCGTTTGGTGAAAAATATGTGGTGCTAGTTTACAAGCCTCGCTCCCGCGAACCCGAGTTCACCGTGCGATCGGCAGAATTCTTGGGAAACCACTTGAGTTGACGGATGAGTTCGCGGGATGCACCTTGCGAAGAGAGCAACATGATGAATTACAAGATCGGTAACGAGAAATTGGTGCGAGTGATGGCGGGTGCCTCGTCTCATTTACGAGGTTTGCTCGATAAACAAGGTCGTCCAGACGGAGCGTTACGGATCGCCGTGGTCGGCGGAGGTTGTTCCGGCTTGCAGTATAAGATGGATCTAGTGGATGGACCTCGTGACCGTGACATCATGGTTCCCAGCAACGGCGTGAATGTCGTGATCGACCCGAAAAGTGCGCTTTTCGTGAGCGGCAGCGAGCTGGATTTCTCAGATGATCTGCAACAAGGTGGCTTCAAAGTGAGCAATCCAAACGCCGTTGTAACGTGCTCATGTGGCGAAAGCTTTGCCGCATGATGACGATGATGGTTGATTAATTCGTGAAATCTCTGACGTTTTGAGGATATGAAATTTCAACACTTCGTGATCGTCACGGGGATTTTCGCCGGGGTCTGGATCGCAGTTGCGGCTCCAGAAATGACGGCGGACTCCGGCCTCAAGCCTGCGGAGGAATCGGTTGAAATGCTCATCGGGGACTTGGCGGATGATCGCTACCGGACCCGTGAGGAAGCCACTCGTAAACTCTGGAGCATGGGCGAGGAGGCCCTGCCTGAGCTCGAAAAGTTCACCACCTGGAAAGATCCTGAGAAGATTTATCGGGCGAAGGAATTGGTTCGGAAAATCCAGTTACGGATCACGCCCGAGACGGATCCTCAAGTTTTGTTGCTCATCGAACGCTATGAAAAAGCGTCTGCCAACGAGAAGTCTGGATTCCTCATGCAGTTGAAAACGAAACGTGCCTGGTGGCAGGCACTCAAGCTGTATACGAATGATACAGATCCTGCGACGCGAGCTCGTTCCCAGCAAGTGATGGAAGGAGTGGCGGTGATGGCGGCGCGCGAATGTCTGCTGAAAGAGAATGCAACTGGAGCCAAGGAGTTTCTCGAAATGGCTCCAGTGGACGCTTCCGGGTTGCTTGCTCTCGCAGATTTCCACCGCAGCCAAGGCACTCTGGAAGCAGAACTAAAACGGGCAAAAACCATCGACGGGAAAAAGTCGGCCGCTTGGCAACTGGCACTTCACCGCTCCACGGGCAATCTAGAAGCGGCCAGAGAGACGGCAATTGCCGCCGGCGAGCCAAAAATTGCCGCCACCATGGCCACCTTGCTGGGCGATCCATTACCATGGCTACAAATCAAAGGAAGCGATGGCGACGACTCAAATACGAATATCTCCACTTCTCAAGTTTACACCGACCTTGCGATTAAGCGGTGGCAGGGTAAGCAAATTCGCCCACTGGATTTAAATCCTCTCATTCTTGAAGCGGGTTCCGCGAACCAGTATGAGAACCAAGG
>JANORE010000147.1:0-9252 GCA_031415155.1 Akkermansiaceae bacterium
GTGGTAAAACAAGTGGGACACCCGACATGTCTGGGGATCGCTTGGACGAGGGTGCACTCATTTTCACTGCTGCCTTGGTGGCATCATCCGCAGGTGTGACTTCCACCATCGCGAGTATTGACGATAAAGACAGCAGCCGGGGTCGCTGGGCGCGGGTGAAATTCACACCTGCGGATGATGCCACCAAGGCAGCAGTGAAAATGAGTGCACCCTCGTCCAAGCGATCCCCAGACATGTCGGGTGTCCCACTTGTTTTACCACGCCAAGCGGATGGCAAAGGAACCGTGGAGGTCTCCGGCGACTTGAAGCAATGGCACAAGGTCATACTTACACTCGACGGACCATTCGCCCATGAACTCGACAACGACCCGAATCCATTTACCGACTGTAATTTCACAGTCAATTTCACCCACGAGTCCGGCTCACCCAGCTACCAGATTCCAGGTTACTTCGCTGCGGATGGCAACGCTGGCGAAAGCTCGGCAGAGTCAGGCACGAAGTGGCGGGCACATCTGTCTCCGGATAAAGCAGGCACTTGGAAATACACCGTATCGTTCACGCGCGGTAAACACGCTGCACTCGACGGTGGAGGCGCAGCGCAGCCACCCTACGATGGCGTGGGTGGAACCTTCAAGGTGGCAGAGACAGACAAGAGCGGTCGTGATTTCCGTGGCAAAGGACGTTTAGAATATGTCGGAAAGCATCATCTCCAATTCGCAGGCTCCAAGGAATATTTCCTAAAAGTCGGAGCCGATTCGCCAGAAACACTGCTCGCCTATACCGACTTTGACAACACGCAAGAACTCAAGAAAAACGTCCCGCTCAAGACGTGGGAGCCGCATCTGCAAGACTTCAAAACAGGCGATCCAACTTGGAAAAACGGTAAGGGCAAGGGATTGATCGGCGCCTTGAATTACCTTGCGGACAAGGGTGTGAATTGCATCAGTTTCCTAACCTACAACGCGGGTGGTGATGGGGATAACATCTGGCCCTTCGTCAGCCGCAACGACAAGCTTCACTGGGATTGTTCGAAGCTCGATCAGTGGGGTATCGTGTTAGGACACGCCACCGCCCATGGTCTTTACCTCCATTTCAAATTGCAGGAAAACGAAGTCGATGACGAACGACGTGGCGAGAAGGGCGATGAGGCGAACATCCCTGAAGCTCTCGATGGCGGCAAACTAGGACCGCAGCGGAAATTGTATTGCCGCGAAATCATCGCGCGTTTCGGACACGAGTTGGCGTTGAACTGGAACATCGGCGAGGAGAACACTCAAACCAAGGAAGAGATCAACGATATGATCGATTACATCCGCGCCAATGACCCCTATCAGCATCACACCGTCATTCACACCTTCCCGCCCCAGCAGGAAAAAGTTTACACGCCACTGCTCGGCGATGAATCGAAACTTACAGGGGTATCGCTGCAGAACGGTTGGAATGATGTACACGAGCGCACGCTCAAGTGGCTGCAGGAATCCGCCGCCGCAGGCAAGCCGTGGGTCGTCGCGAATGATGAACAGGGAGGAGCTGACTCCGGCATACCTCCAGACACAGGCTACAAGGGCTACAATGACACCAAGAAAGATGGCGAGCCCGTGCAAACCATGCATGACACCCGTAAGGCGACGCTTTGGGGCAACCTAATGGCAGGCGGCGCGGGCGTGGAATACTACTTCGGTTATCAAATACCGGAAAATGATCTCCTCTGCCAAGACTGGCGCAGCCGCGATAAATCTTGGGAATACGGACGTATCGCCCTCGATTTTTTCTCGGAAAACAAAATCCCGTTCTGGGAGATGAAGAATGCCAATGCGCTCATCGGTAACAAGAAAGATAAGAACTTAAAATACTGCTTCGCAAAACAAGGGGCATTATACCTCGTCTATCTTTCCGAAGGCGGAGAAACCGAAATCGACCTCTCCGAAGCTACGGGAAAATTCAGTGTGAAATGGTTGAACCCACGCGAAGGAGGCGTGCCGAAGGAAAATGGTGAGGCTACAATCGAAGGCGGTAGCAAGGGAACACTCACGGCTCCTTCCACCGATGACTGGCTCGCAGTCATCGTGAAAAATCCATAGTTTGACCCATTCCTTATTTTTTACCTATAGGCACCATGCAATTCATTTCTTCGTCATTCAGAGCTGCTGTCCTCATTTTTCTTACCGCCATTCCAACGCTGGCTGGAGGTCTTAAACTCTCCGTCGATGCCTCGACGGAGGGGCCTGGCAAGTTTGCTGCCGAAGAAATCCGCCGTGAGGCCACCGCAAAGGGAATCCCCCTAGGAGATGGAAATCCGGCAGATGAAGTCGCAATCACCGTCAAAAAGGAACAAGGATCCGTCGAGCAGAGTTATACAATTCGTGTGAACAGCGACGGCGGCCGTCGCACCATCACCGTGCAAGGGGCCGATGCCACTGGCGCGATGTATGGTGGCCTCGACATCGCCGAGTCCATCCGCACGGACACGTTCGATTCACTCAAGGATACTGACCGCAAGCCGCACATCAAGAAGCGCGGGATCAAGTTTAACATCCCACTCGACCTCCGCACCCCGAGCTACACGGACAGCTCAGACTCCGGCCAGGCAAATATTCCGGAGGTTTGGAAAAGGGATTTCTGGATCGACTACCTCGACTCGATGGCGCGGCATCGCTACAATCTCCTCTCACTATGGAGTCTCCATCCTTTTCCCTCACTGGTGAAGCTACCAGAGTTTCCCGAGGTCGCGCTCGACGATGTCTGGCGCACTCGCGTCAAGCTTGATGACACATTCCACTTCTGGGGCACCGACATGGTTCGGCCGGAAATGCTCGCCGACCACGAGGTGGTGACGCGCATGACCATTGACGAAAAGATCGAGTTCTGGCGCTGGGTCATGCAGCAAGCCGCTGACCGTGGCATTCAGCTCTACCTCTTCACTTGGAACGTCTTCACCTTCGGCGCGGAGGGGAAACACGGCATCACGAGCGATATGAACAACGAGATCACGAAGAAGTATTTCCGCGCCAGTGTGCGGGAGACGGTGAAGACTTATCCATTGCTTGCAGGCATGGGCATCACCGCTGGTGAGGCCATGCCGCACGACATGGACCCCAAGACCAAGGAAGCCTGGTTATGGGATACCTACGGCGAAGGAGTGCGCGATGCTTTGAAAGACGATCCAAATCGTAAGTTTAACATGATCCATCGCTTCCACTGGACTGGGCAAAGCGATATCTTAAACGCCTTCAAAGAATACCCGGGAACCTTCGATTTCAGCTTTAAATACTCGGTCGCGCACATGTATTCCATCACGAAACCACCGTTTATTCAGCCGCTGTTAGAAAACATCGCTCCGGGGATGAAAACATGGCTCACCCTGCGAAATGATGACATTTACACCTTCCGCTTTGGCGATGCCGCTTACGTCCGCGAGTATGTTCTGAATATCCCGGCAGAGGATAAAATCGCCGGCTTCTACATGGGGCCGGATGGATACACATGGGGCAGGGATTTCCTCGAGCGGAATCCGGATCCCGGCACGCGCCAGCTGGTGATGGATAAGCAATGGTACTCCTTCATGCTCTGGGGACGCCTCGCCTACGATCCTTCGCTGCCAGATTCCCATTTCGAGAAAATCCTAGCAGCCCGCCATCCCAAGGCTTCTTCACATCATCTCTTCCGCGCACTGCATGGAGCGGCACAAGTCATGCCGCTGACGACACGCTTTTTCTGGGGCGACATCGACGTCAAATGGTTTCCTGAAGCGTGCTTGAGCCATCGGAGAAATAAGGGCTTTTACACCGTGCGCCACTTCATGGAAGGCATCACCATGCCAGGCTCAGAGGTGCTGTGTATCCGCGACTGGCGGACGCATCTCACCGACCGAAAGCCGATGGTGGACACCACACCGCTCGAAATCGCCACTGCGCTCGATGGCGCTGCCGCAGAGACATTTGCCTCGCTCGAAGCACTCCGCGATGCTGCCACGGCAGACTCCGAACTCCGTAAAAACTTCACCGACTGCGAAGCTCTCGCATGGTTGGGCCGCTATTATGCCGCCAAGATCCGTGGTGCTTGTGCGTTGGCGCTTTTCGATGTGAGCGGCGATCCATTCGAGCACGAAGCTGCGATTCGCCACCTTGCTGACGCATTGGCTCACTGGAAGCAATACGCCAGTATTCGCAACACCCATTACGTTCCCGCTCTCTACAACCGCGTGGGCGATGTAAATGTGACTGACCTTATTGAAAAAGCCGCCGCTGACATCCAAATCGCCCGCGATTGGAAGCCGGGCACCATCAAGGACGACGGCAAACGCAGCGGTTCCGAAAAAGGCTTCCGGCAATAACTAAAATGATAAATTAATGACGATGCACTCCATTCCATGGTTGGCAAAATTTTCGGTGACCCTCCTTGTTTTCTCCTCGCTGTCCCCGGCAGAAACCGTCGGGCTTTATTATGATCCTAGCATACCGCAAATCACTTTTGCTGCCGATGATATCAAAACTGCCTTGGAAAAGAAAAAACACACCGTTCAAATCCACGGACTCGCCGCATTGGAAAAAGCCGAGGCCGGCAAGAAGATCGTCATCGCAGTCGCCACCGACAAGATAGCCACCGAGACGCTTTCTGCCCAAGGCGGAAAACCCGCAGCGAGTCTGATCCCGCAAGCCTACGCACTCCGCACCACGGCCACCCCAGAAATGAGTTACTGGGTGCTCGGCGGAGATGCGAATGGCGCGATGTATGGCGGATTGCAGTTGGCAGAGAATATTCAGTTTCACGACCTAGGACGTTCCTATGACGAGCAAGAGTCGCCTCATCTCAAGAATCGCGGCATTAAGTTGAACATTCCGCTGGATAAAGAATCGCCCACCTATTTTTACGGCTTTACCGGGACATCGCACCAGCGGGCGGTCAAAGATGTCTGGGACTTCGATTTCTGGAAGACTTGGTTCGACGAAATGGCTCGTCATCGCTACAATGTGCTGTCGCTTTGGTCACCCCATCCCTTTACCTCCATGGTCAATATGGAAGCCCAGTATCCTGGCATCGCCATCCAAGGTGTCACTGGCTTCGATGAGGCGGGAAAAAGTTTGCTCATCAATGATTGGACGATTGATCGGAAAATCGAGTTTTGGCGGGGTGTGATGAAGTATGGCCGGGAACGAGGATTCGATATCTATATGTGCAACTGGAACGTCTTCCTTTCCACCGCCGAGGACAAGCATGGTCTTACTGACGCTACCGATAACTCGAAAACGAAAGCGTATCTTAAAAAATGCGTGATCAAACTTTTCCAAACCTACCCTGACCTCAAAGGCTTCGGCATCACAGTCGGGGAGAAGATGGGAAAGCTCGACGCCAGCCAAAAAGAAGAATGGGCATGGGAAACTTTCGGCATGGGCGTTATGGAGTATGCCAAAGAAAACCCTCAACGAGAGATTGTTTTCATCCATCGACAGCATGATGGCGACATCGACCACATCTTGAAGCACTTTGCCAAGTTGAACGACCTGCCGAACGTGCGGATGGATCTTTCCTGCAAGTATTCCGAGGCCCACGCCCACTCCACCGTCACCCCATCCCGGTGGCATCGAACTGATATGGAACAAGGGCTTGGCAAACACGGTATCATGTCTTGGCTCACCGTTCGCAACGATGACTTCTATTTCCTCCACTGGGCCGAGCCTCAATTCGTCCGCGACTACATCAAAGGCTTCCCGAAGATCGACCAATATGTAAATGCCTTCTACATCGGCCCAGATGGTTGGGTATTTGGCAAGGAATTCACCAGCAAGCATCCTTACTATAAAGAACGGAATGCACTAAGCATCCAGCGCACTTGGTATATGCAAAAGCTGTGGGGCCGGATCTCCTACAATCCCTCGATCTCTGATGACTTCTTCAAAATGCATCTTGCATCCAGATATCCCGAGGTTTCTACCGACAAGCTCTTTGAAGCATGGAGCAGCGCCTCGGGAGCCATCAGACTTGCCAACGAACAAGTCACCGGGAAATGGCAATTCGATGCAGATTTCTGGCCCGAGATGTGGACCGGTGACATGTGGCAAGGCAGAGACGGGCGGTATTTCTCTGTGAACGACACCAAGGACGCCACTCCGTTCGCGGGATCTAAGCTCGCCTCGTTTCGTGATACCGCAGAGGACAAACTCGATCAAAAAGAATCCGCTTGGGGGAATATTGAGAAGATCGATCAGCTTTCGAGTAAAGCCTTGGAAATCCTCAAAACCTTGAACCCCCGTGAAAATATCGAGTTGCAACTGACCCTCAAGGATCTCACCGCGCAGGGCCATCTGGGACAATACAACGCCGAAAAATTTCGTGCAGTCATCTACGATCTAAAGGGCGAGAAGGAAAAGGCGAAGCAGGCAATGGCCAAGGCATACGGGGCTTGGCGCCGATACACCGACTTAATGGGCACGCTTCATACCGGCGCGGGCATGCAGCGCAATCGCAGCTTCCCGGACTGGCACGTAAACGACAAAGCTGTACTCCAAGACTTCCACGACCAAGGCGGCGACGGTGAGCCAGACTGGAGGAAACCCGAGTAAAAGGTGGCCATACTGTCACGCCTCATGATTTATGAAAATATCATGGTGGCGCGGCCTTCACGGCGTCTCTTCGAAAAAATTCATGACCCAAAAATTAAATTTCGTGAATGGGCAGATGAGTCACTTCCTCCCGCACTTTTTCTGCGAGCGCAGTCGAGAGATAGCGTTCTGTAGATGAGCAGCCGATCGTCACGATGCGCTTGCCTTTGAATTCAGGGCGTTTGGCGATTTGAATCGCCGCCCAGACGTTCGCTCCGGTCGAAATCCCTGCGGGCAAGCCTTCTTGCTGAGCCAGTGCTTGAGCGGTGGCGATGGCGTCTTCGTTCGTAACGAGGATCGTTTCATCGATGATCTTCATGTTGAGATTTCCTGGAATAAATCCCGCGCCGATGCCTTGGATCATGTGCGGGCCGGGCAGACCACCCGAAATCACAGGGCTGGCGGATGGCTCGACGGCAAAAATTTTCGCCGTGCCACGCGCTTTTAGAACTTCACCCACACCAGTGATGGTCCCGCCCGTGCCGACACCGGAAACGAAGGCATCCACCTGTCCGTCCGTATCACGCCAGATCTCCTCGGCAGTCGTCTCGCGATGCACTTGCGGGTTCGCAGGATTATCAAATTGGCCAGGACCGAACGATCCCTCGCCGTGCTCTTCGAGTAATTTCTTCGCCATCGCAATCGCCCCACCCATGCCACGAGCACGCGGAGTGAGAACGATTTCTGCTCCTAACAATCGCAGCAAGACACGACGCTCGATCGACATGCTTTCCGGCATGGTGAGGATGCAGCGATAGCCTTTTGCACGAGCGATGAACGCTAATGCGATACCCGTGTTCCCCGAAGTCGGCTCGATGATCAGTCCGCCGGGCTTGAGCTTTCCGTCGCGCTCGGCCGCCTCGATCATCGCCTTACCGATGCGGTCTTTGACGCTGAATAACGGATTGAAAAACTCTGCCTTCACGCAAATTTCTGCCTCAAGGCCCGCAGTGACGTGATTGAGACGAATGAGTGGAGTGTTACCGACGGTGTCGGCCATGTTGGCGGCGATTTTCATGATAGTTAGGGAAATAAAATCAGGCACAGCTTGAGGATGCTCGCGGCGGAGTCAAGGCACGGATTCTTACGAATCCGCAAAAATCGTGACCGCATTAAAGCTTACCGTCTTCCACGCCGACGGTTTTTTACTCAATTCGTCGTCGCGTATTTCGCAAGAAGCTCCTCTGCCTTTTCGGGAGCGATGGCCTCATGAAAATCATCGTTCACCAAGCAAACTGGCGCGGTGCCACACGAGGCAAGGCACTCGGCAAACTCGACAGAAAATTTTCCACAGGGAGAAACACTGATCGGGTGATGATGCGAGTCGCTGGCGGAGCGGTCGATGCCAGTGAGTTCCGCGAGGCGCTCCATCAGCTCGTAGCTACCGCCCATTGCGCAGGACAGGGTCCGGCACACGCGGATGTGAAATTTCCCCGGAGCGGATTGGCGGAAGCCAGGATAAAAACTGACGACTTCCAGCACTTTGATCGGCTCGATCTCAAGCTTGGCAGCCACCCAGTCGATCGCTGGTGCTGAAATGTAGCCAAACTTGTGTTGCACGATGTGTAGCAACGGCAACGTGGCGGCGCGCTTGCTCTCCGGATAGTGGGAAATGCGTTCTTCTGCCTCGACTTCGAGTTCAGGCGTAACGGTAAACGGCGGGTAAAACTGGCTACCAGGCGTCTCGTGCGAGGCGACGGATTCTTCGAGCGTAGAGACTGACATGCAAATGGAAAATGATAAACGCGGTAAACGTCGGTTATTTGGTCTTTATTAGGGTTTCTAAATGATCCATGACGACTGTCGGTCCTTGGTAGGTTTTACCCTCATAGCTAGCTTTGAGAACTTCACCCTGTAGATCAGTCAGAACTAAATTGGGAATGCCCGAGCCCGGATGAGCGAATTCTTGTTTGAATTTTGCGACTTTCGATAACTTCAATTGCGGCCAAGGCATTTTCTTCTCTTCCGCATACTCTTCCATCGACTTCTCGCCTCGGTCACTCGTGATGAGAATGAGCTCAAAGTCGTCATTACTGGGCTTATATTTATGATAAAAATCAACAAGCGAAGGAGTGAACTTCTGACACGGCGGACACCAAGAAGCCGTGTAATAGAAGAGGTAATACTTCTTTGGTTTCGTTGCGTCTTTACAAGATTTCAGAGACTTACCGCTCAATCTGACCAAGTCTCCATCAAGGATGTTATCAAATACACTCGGCGGGCCAGAGGTGGGGGTGGCTGTGGCATCGGCAGGTTTGAAATCAGCAAGACGCTTTGCATCGGCTGGAGAAAGATCTGATGCTTTGATGGATGCCGCATTACCATTTTCCATCTTAAACTCACCAACTCGCTCTCCGTTTTTTTCAGAAACGCTGAGGAGTTCGAGCCTAACCGCCTTACCATCTTTATTTGTCCAAGTTTGGATTTCTGCTGCAGCGAAGCCAGTCAGTAAAAATCCGATGAAGCTAGAGAGTAGTATTTTCATGACGACGGGAAACTTGCATTAACGATCACACTCGCCCATTACAAAGTCGAGCGAGCCCAGAATGGCAGGGATGTCGGAGACCATGTGGCCGGGTAGCAGCTTGGAAGTGATGGAAAGATTGCAGAAGGACGGGCTGCGGATTTTCAGGCGATACGGGACGCCGCCGCC
>JANORE010000148.1:0-2900 GCA_031415155.1 Akkermansiaceae bacterium
CGATCTATTTCGTCAATGCGGAAAATGATTTCCTAAATCCTTCCTATATCTCAGAAGAATGCCCGCCGCTGATAGGGATTCCGGTGGAAGTTCGTAAAAAAGCCGAGCGAAATCTGCGAGCACTTGAAAGCCACTTACGCCTATCCCGCGTCCCGATTGACGAAGGAATCCTTGGTCATTGCCTAGCGGTCGGCCAGCCGATCCATGTGAAGGATATCAAAAACCACCCATCATTTTGTGATGCATTTTCCCGCTATACCGATGATGTCACGGCATTACTTTCGCCGTTGCGTCATGCGGGAAAAGATCTGGGAGTGTTAGTCGTCGCGCGCCATCACAAAGACGGCGATTTTACCTCAAATGACTTCGCTGTATTTTGCTCGGCGGCAGAGCAATCTTCCTTCGCCATCGGAAATGCCCGTATCCATCGTGAAGCCCATGAAAAACGAGCCATCGAGGGAGAACTCAGAAACGCTCGGGAAGTACAACGTATTTTACTGCCTCAGCAAGATCCTCTCGTCGCCGGCTTCCGCATCAGTGGGACGAATCTTCCGGCGCGAATCATCAGTGGCGATTACTATGACTATATCGATCTCGGGGATGATACATTCGGGATCGTCATCGCCGATGTCTCAGGGAAAGGCGTTCCTGCGGGCTTACTCATGGCGATGTGCCGCAGTGCCCTACGATCCGTCGCCCTCGGTGAAATGTCTCCTTCTAAAGTCACCGCAGCAGTGAATCGCCAACTGTTTCCCGATATTCGCGAAGATATGTTTATCAGTATGGCTTATAGTATTCTCGATGCGAAAACTGGGATACTCACCCTATCTCGCGCAGGCCATGATCCAGCGCTATTGTATAGGCGGCAAATGGATACCACTGAGCCACTTCGCTCGCCGGGGCTGGCTCTCGGTATCGACAGCGGCACAGTCTTTGAACGAGTTACTAAAGATCATGTGGTTGAATTAAAATCAGGTGATTGTGTGCTTTTCTATACGGATGGTGTCAAGGAGGCGGTAAATGCCAATGAAGAGGAATTTGGTATCGATCGGATGGCTGAGATTTTCCGTAAAGCGGCACCATTTGGGGCCGCGGCGATTCTTACTCAATTACAAGAGGAACTTAAATATTTCACCGGTGAAGGTCCACAAATGGACGACATCACCCTCGTGGCGATTGAGAAACGTTAAGTTCCATTTTTAGAATTCATGCAAATCAAGTCTGCCGTTTTTAGTATCAGTGCTCGCGACCTCCTATCTGCTCCAGACTGGAATCGTCCCGAATTCGCATTCATCGGGCGCTCGAATGTAGGTAAATCTTCCATGATTAACATGCTTTCTAACAAGGTGGGTCTTGCCAAGGTTTCTGCGACTCCCGGCAAAACTCAATTGCTCAATTTTTTTATCATGAATGACTCATGGAGTCTCGTTGACTTACCTGGATATGGATACGCCAAGGTCGCGAAGAGTGAGAAAATCAATTTTAACGAATCCGTCGGCGACTACCTAGAGCAACGGGAAAATCTCCGCCGCGTGTTCATACTGATCGACTCCCGCCTATCGCCTCAGCCGATCGACATCGATTTCGTCACATGGTTTGGAAATTGTGGGGTGCCGTTTACTTTAGTTTTTACCAAGGCCGATAAACAGTCTGCTACGAAAACTCGAGTGACCATCGAAACATTTCTCAAAAGCTTACCCGGCTATCTTGCCGGAATCCCTGAAGTCATTATCAGTTCATCGAAGGAGCGGACTGGCAGGATCGAGATTTTAAAAGCCATCGAGCAGGTCTTATCTTCGTGAAAGATTGGACTCAGTTTGGAGTTTTTAGCCGAATCTATCTCACCACTTTCCCGCCGAGTGAGAGAATTCTGGCATTTCCCTTGGCTGCTTCGGCCTCGGGGATATTTCCATCACGCACATACATCTGGGAGAGGCTCGTCCAAGCGAGAAGATCGTTTGGCTGGAGAGTCACCGATTGTAGCCCGCAGCCGATGGCCTCCTTGACGTTACCGACTTTTAGAAGTGCCATACCTAGTGCGTGCCAGCCATCGAAAAAACTGGGGTCTAGAGCGACACAGCGGCGGTAAAACACAATCGCTTCATCGAGCTCACCAACCGCGAGATGGCCGTTGGCATCGTCAAAGAGATTTTGTAAGTCGTCGTTGCTAGACATCAGAAGTGTCGGGAATCACGAACAGGGATTCTTGATCGCAGCGAGTTATTGTTTATAAAGTTGTTCCACTTTGGCATCCTCGATGCGAGCGGTGAGCCAAGAAGTGAAGGCCATAATTTCATTCTCGTTGGTGCGGGAAGTGACTTCAGCATCGATGCGTGTATCGGCGTTTGCTTCTTTCACCACTTCACGTTTTGTGACTTGGAGAATGAAAGCGCGGTCCGACTCGATCAAGACTTCTGCCATGCTGCCCGGATCAATGTTACGAGCGGCCTCAAACAGATTTTGCGGTTCGGTGGCTCCGTCTGGGCGATAGGTGCTATTGATGGAGGAAAATGTTTTGGTCTCTGCGATTCCAGCTTCCTTGGCGGCATCGGCGAATGACTTGCCGGCGGTCACTAGGGTTTTGATTTTGGCTGCGGCTTCGGTAGCAGCGGTTTTTAAAGCTTCGGTCGCCTTGCCGGAAATATATTCGGCACGGACTTCCGCACGGGCTTCATCGTAGGTTTTTACGCGGGATTTCTCCTCGCCATCTAGGCGGGCGAAGAGCCATTGATTTTCGCCGATTGCGATGGCTTGGGAGAACTTGGTAAGTGGATCTTTCGTCTCTTGAATTTTGAAAATTTCATCCACGACTTTGCCGCCGCGGCTTGAAGAACGAAGGGCGATGTCGAGCTCCGCAGGTGGAGCACTGCGGGCAAATAGCTCGGAAGTTTTTAAATCCC
>JANORE010000149.1:0-6820 GCA_031415155.1 Akkermansiaceae bacterium
GGTGCCGCTGTGACCCATGGCGACGCCGATATCGGCTTGCTTCAGTGCGGGGGCGTCGTTCACGCCATCGCCAGTCATGGCGACGACGTGGCCGCGTGATTGCAGTGCCTTCACGAGGCGGAGTTTTTGCTCAGGAGCCACGCGGGCGAAAACGGTGGTGCGTTCGGCGGCATCAGGCAGATCAGCATCTGAAATTTTTTCCAAATCACTGCCGCTGAGTGCTGCATCAGCCTTCAGGCCGATCTGCGCGGCGATGGCGCAGGCGGTGATGAGATGGTCACCGGTGATCATTTTAACCATGATGCCTGCCTCAGAGAAATTCGCGATAGCAGCCACCGCAGCGGCGCGTGGTGGATCGATCATGCCTTGGAGGCCGAGGAAGGTCAGGTCGCTGGCGACGTGTGAATGGTCGAGTTTGTCGTGAGCCTTATTAATTTGGCGGCGACTCATGGCGAGCACACGCAGGCCGTGGGATGCCATGGCGTCGGCTTGTTGCAGCACGGAGGCTTTATCGAGCGCGGTGGTGGAAGTGCCGTCGTCTTTCAAGGCGTCGGTGCAGCGGTCAAGCAGGCGTTCGAGGGCACCGACTTGGTAGATGACGCGCTCGTCTTCGTCCTCATGCAGCGTGGCGCGGAACATGTGCTCGGATTCAAAAGGGATCATGTCCACGCGCGGTGATTCTTCATGCGTGGCCTTCTGTTTGAGCCCCGCTTTTTCAGCAGCGACGATGAGCGCGGCCTCGGTGGGATCACCCTGCACGGCATGGCGTCCATCTTTGAGCACGAGCTGGCTGTCATTGCAAAGCAGGCCAGCGCGCAGGCACTCGGCGAGAGCGGGTTGCTGATCGAGATTCACGGCTTTGTCATCGTGCTTGACCTCGCCTTTCGGTTCATAGCCGCTGCCAGTGATAATGAAGAGCCTACTGCCCGCATAGACTTCCTGAACGGTCATCTGATTTTCCGTGAGCGTGCCGGTTTTGTCGGTGCAGATGACGGTGGTGCTGCCGAGTGTCTCCACCGCAGGCAGCTTGCGGATGATGGTTTGACGCTTCGCCATCCGGGACACGCCGATGGCGAGCACGATGGTAACAGCCGCTGGCAACCCTTCTGGAATCGCGCCGACCGCGAGGGCCACAGCGGCCATGAACATCGCGGCGGGTTCTTCGCCGCGAGCGACACCAAGCGCAAACGTTGCCGCCGCCAGCCCCAGAATGATCCAGAGCACGAGCTTGCTGAACTGCGCGATCTGTTTCGTGAGCGGTGTGGATAGCTCAACCGCACCCGCGATCAGCCCGGCGATGCGGCCCGTTTCAGTCTCGTCACCGATGGCGCACACGACGCCCTCCGCTTGGCCGCTGGTGACGAAGGTACCGGCGAAGGCGAGGTTCTTGCGGTCGGCGAGCACGGTCTCCGGCGGCAACGCGTCGGACTGCTTCTCCACGGGGAGCGACTCGCCGGTGAGCGCAGATTCATCGACCTTGAGATGGTTGATGTCGAGCAGTCGCAAGTCGGCGGGCACGCGGTCGCCGGATTGCAGCAGCACGACATCGCCGGGGACCAGCGACTCGGAAGGGACGCGCAGTTTTTTCCCGTCGCGGCGCACGGTCGCCTCGGTGTGCACCATTTTGGCGAGTGCCTCGATGGCGGTCTCGGCCTTGGATTCCTGGAGGAAACCGATGATGGCATTGAAAAGCACGATGCCAAAGATCACCGACGCATCCACCCACTCGCCGAGCGCCGCCGTGACCGCGACTGCGACGAGCAAAATGTAAACGAGCGGCTGGTTGAACTGCTGGAGAAATCTCCGCCACGCTGGCACGCCGCGCTTCGCGGTGACGCGGTTCTGACCGGAGACTTGCTGGCGTTTCTTTAGTTCATCCGATGAAAGCCCGGCGGAATGATCCACTCCGAGGAGTTTCACGGCCTCAGCGGCAGGCAGGTGATGCCAAATTTGAACCTTAGAATTTTCGGCGTTCATACGGCGGTCTTAGGAATTCATCCGCCAGATGGCGAAATTCAACGCCGCCGCGAAGGTCACCCACGCGAGATACGGTAACAGTAAAATTCCAGCGACACGCCGCACCCGCCAGAACGCGATCAACGTCGCAATGATCGCGAGCCACAACGCGAGAATGTCGATCAGCGCCAATTCTGGGCGATGCAGGCCAAAAAACAGGGGTGTCCACAGCGCATTGAGTACCCATTGCAGCACGAACAACCCCAACGCACGTCTCTGTCTACGCCATCCTCCCTCGCGCCAGACGAGCCATGCGGCGACCGCCATCGTCGCGTAAAGAAATGTCCACGCCGGGCCGAAAACCCAAGCCGGAGGATTCCATGCAGGCTTGTTGATTCCCAGATACCAGCCATTCGTGGAAACGAATACAGCGGTTCCTGCCGCTGCAAAACACAGGGCGAGCCAACCGAGAAGAGCCAAAATTTGACGACTGGTGGATTGATAAGGAGTAGGATTCATATTCATGATTTTAGATGCCAAGTTAGAGTTTCGCATTTCGGAGTCGTAGGGCGTTTCCGATCACCGAGACGGAACTCAAACTCATCGCCGCACCCGCGATGATCGGGCTGAGAAGAATACCGAAGAACGGATAGAGTGCGCCCGCCGCAAGCGGAATTCCCAGCGCGTTGTAGATGAACGCAAAAAACAGATTTTGCCGGATGTTGCTCATGGTGGCGCGACTGAGACGGATGGCTTTGGCGATGCCGCGTAGGTCGCCTTTCACGAGAGTAATCCCCGCGCTTTGCATGGCCACATCGGTGCCGCTGCCCATCGCGATGCCGACTTCCGCTTCGCTGAGAGCGGGCGCGTCGTTGATGCCGTCGCCCGCCATCGCGACGTGTTTGCCTTCCGCACGCAGCTTCTTCACGTAGGCGACTTTCCCGGCGGGTTCGATTTCGGCTTCCACGGCGTCGAGGCCGAGTTGCGCTGCCACCACAGCGGCAGTGCGGCGGTTGTCGCCGGTGAGCATGACGATTTTTAAGCCAAGTGCTTGAAGATCGCGGATGGCTTCGGCAGTGGTGGATTTGATCGGATCGGCGACAGCAAGCACTCCTGCGGGTTTTCCATCGATGGCGACAAACACCGCAGTTTTACCATCTTCCTGAAGTTTCACGGCCGAGGCTTCTAATGCCTCTAGCCCGATGATCTTTTCGTTGTGTAGAAAATCGGGTTTACCGATCATCACCACCCGACCCGCGATGCTGCCGATCACTCCGCCCGCCGTCACCGAACGGAAGTCCTTTACCGCCTCGAATGCGACACCTCGATCCTTCGCGCCTAACACAATCGCGGCGGCGAGCGGGTGTTCGCTGTTCTGCTCCAGTGAGGCCGCGAGCCGCAGCAACTCGTTCGCGTCGAAACCATCGACGGGCAGGACATCGATAAGCTTGGGTTTTCCCTCAGTGAGCGTGCCGGTCTTGTCCACGACGAGTGTGTTGATTTTCTCCAAGCGTTCGAGCACCTCGGCGTTTTTCACGAGCACGCCTTCTTGCGCGCCGCGTCCGATTCCAACCATGATGGACATTGGCGTCGCCAAACCAAGCGCACAGGGACAGGCGATGATAAGAACTGCGACTGCGTTGACGATGGCGTGCGCGAGCCTTGGCTCTGGCCCTAACCACATCCACAAAACGAAGGTGGCCACCGCAACCGCAAGCACCAGCGGCACGAAAATGCCAGCCACCTTATCTGCAAGACCTTGGATGGGTGCGCGGCTGCGTTGGGCTTCCGCCACCATGCTTACGATCTGTCCGAGCAAGGTGTCGCGGCCAACGCGTTCGGCACGCATCACGAAGCTGCCGGGACCATTGACGGTGCCGCCGGTCACTTGATCGCCGACGGATTTTCCCACCGGCAGCGGTTCGCCGGTAATCATGGATTCCTCGACGTTGGAATGTCCTTCGAGCACCACGCCATCCACTGGCACCTTGTCGCCCGGAACGACCCGCAACCAGTCGCCGACTTTGACTTGATCGAGCGGGACTTCATGATCACCGCCGTCAGCGACCTGCCGTGCCGTCGGTGGCGCAAGATTCAGTAATGCCTTGATCGCACTGCCGGTGCGGCTGCGTGCGCGGAGTTCCAGCACTTGGCCGAGAAGCACCAAGACCACGATCACCGCAGCGGCCTCGAAGTAGATGGCGACCCTGCCGTGCATTTGCATCGACTCAGGAAACACCGACGGCGCGAGCATCGCCACGGCACTGAAGAGAAAGGCCGCTCCGACTCCGATAGCGACGAGCGTGAACATGTTGAGGTGTCGGCTTAGAATAGAAAGCCAGCCACGTTGGAAAAATGGCCACCCCGCCCAACAGACCACTGGCAGGGTAAGCACAAATTGTATCCAGCGCGAAACATCTCCAGTGACCCAGGCTTGCCTGCCAAACGCAGGGATCATGTGCGCCATCGCTAGTGTGAACACGGGAAATGCCAGCACCGCGCCGATCCAGAAGCGCCGAGTCATGTTCTTGAGTTCCGCGCTTTCTCCCTCATCAGCGGCGGATGCGGCCAGCGACTCCAGTGCCATGCCACACTTCGGGCAAGCACCGGGATGATCCTGCTGCACTTCTGCATGCATCGGGCAGGTATATATAGTTTTCGCTGAGTTGGTCATATCATGAATTTCGGTGTGGTATGATAGATCTATTTCCGCAGAAACCACATCACCGGACGCCGCAGCGAGACCGGTGGTGGGTAGTTTGTGGTGGTGAGTGGAGAATGTGGGTTGTGGATTCAGCTTGGGAGCCACCGCCAGGCCGGATTTCACTGCCGACCGTATTTTGGTTGATGCATCAGAATTCCCTAGGCGAGATGAAACTAGCATCTGTCCGGTGGGGCACTATGGGGTGAACTACCCATCTCATGTTGCGTGTGCCTTATGTAGGGTTACACCCCATAGAAATGGCAAGAAAACCGCCTATGTTTTGACTCTCATCTAGCAGTGGCCAAATAATTTTTCCGACCACTCGCTTCTTCCAATAAATATACATTAAACTTATCACCATGAGTGTAATCCAACGAAATATATTAATATCACTCTTCCCCATCATCACGCCATTGTCCGTGTTTGCGGAAACCCGTGAGAGTTTGGCAACGATCGCTCCCATTTCTCGCACGAACCTGAACGCCCATGCCTGGCGCGCTTCCGAGGTGATCGGCCAGAATGTAAAGAATGCGGGGGATGAAATCATCGGTGAAGTGAAAGATCTTCTGGTAGATATGAAATCTGGAGAAATTCACGCCGTGGTCATTTCCTCGGGTGGTTTCCTCGGTATGGATGATGTCCTCAGTGCCGTTCCTGTATCTGCCCTGCGGTTCGATATCACGGCCAAGGCATTCAAGACCAAACTGACCAAGGAGCAACTCCTCAATGCTCCTCAATTCAAAAGCACAGCATGGCCGGACTTCAGCGATGCGATCACGATTGAGGCGATGCGTTCTTATCGTGACTCTATCGGTGGCGATGTCTCTAAACCCGATAACTCGGCACAGAACGAGAAGTCTGAAAATAGAGATTCCATGGTTCCCACCGATCAGGGAAACAGTGAGAAGGATATCAAAATCACCCAAAATATCCGCTCTTCTGTCATTGCCACGGATCTGTCCTTCAACGCCAAGAACATCAAGATTATCACCAAGGATGAACGTGTCGTTCTAAAAGGGGTGGTGGATAACCATACCGAGCATCAAGCAATCCTCAAGATCGCCAAAGATCACGCGGACGCTGCCAATATCACAGACGAACTCAAAGTGACAGCAGAGTAAACAGAACCAATCTCCACGAAATAAACTAACAACCAAAATACACCAATGAATCATCAATCAGTCTATGCCATCGCCACTTCGGAAGGCCAAGCTAACCGGATCGTCGATCACCTCATCAGCGCAGGAGTCTCCTCAAATGATATCTCAGCGCTGTTCCCAGATAAAGACACATCCCACGAGTTCTCCCACGAGAAAAACACCAAGGCTCCTGAAGGGGCTGTGACCGGAGTGGCTACCGGCGGTGTGATCGGCGGCTCGCTCGGTTTACTGGTGGGCATCGGAGCCTTGGCGATTCCAGGCGTGGGGCCCTTGATAGCCGCAGGCCCGCTTCTCGCGGCTCTCAGCGGGGCGGCTGCAGGTGCCACTGTGGGCGGTATTGCAGGGGCCTTGATCGGCGCGGGCATTCCAGAGATCGAAGCAAAACGCTTCCAGAACCGCATCACTGAAGGAAATATCCTCATTTCCATCCATACCGAGAACGGGGACGATGTGAGCCGTGCGAAAAAGGTTCTCAACGAAGCCGGAGCGGAAGACATTTCCGTTGCGGGAATCGGTGAAGTGAAAGCGAGCCTACGGCACTAACCGCTCGCTGGATTTTTGAATTGCCTGCCCCCATTCCATAACAGCCTCCACTCGTTGGAGGCTGTTATTTTGCATTCGGATGGAAGGATGATTCCGACTGATGCCGCGGATACCCTAACGAGCCAAAGCTCCTGCAACAGCCGCGCAGGTGAGCGGGTGATACTGCCCGAAATACATAGGCGGCACCACCAGCGACGGCTTGACGAATTTTTTAACCGCATGGATCGCGCCTAATACGCTATACTCTGTGGTGAAAACGATCCCGTGGGGAATCTCTACAAACTGCCCTAGGAACGCGAAGTTCTTAGAACTCTCCGGCACTACCGCAGGCCGGTCGCCTTTAGCTCTGCTCAGAAACTGGCTGGTGCAGAAAGGCAGCATGCACGGGATGCAAGTGGAGGTTTCGAGGATCTCGTTCCTCTCCATCTCGTCTCGGTCGAACTGTAGGTGACCCAAC
>JANORE010000150.1:0-1648 GCA_031415155.1 Akkermansiaceae bacterium
GATCCCGAGGGCATCAAGTGGTTTCGCGACTTCATTCTTAATCTGCGCGACGAGCGCGGCATGACTGTTTTGTTTAACTCGCATCTGTTGGCCGAGGTCGAGCTGATGTGTGATCGCGTGGCAATTCTCCGCGAAGGGAAGCGCGTTTTCGAAGGAACGGTTAGCGGATTACAAGATGAAGTTCCGGTCTTCGAGGTGAATCTGGAGCCATGGGAGCTCGCCGGTAAAATCGTTACTGAGATGGGCGGAGAAATTCTCAAAATCGGTCGCATTGGTCTGCCGCAGACGCTCGATCCATCCGTGGTCGTGGAAAGCTCGTGACGAGCGGAGTCCGAGTCCGTTCATTTTCGCTCGTCCGCCGTTCATTAGAAGATCTCTACATGGAAATTCTCGATGGCTCGCCTAATCCCAATTGATCGAGAAGAAACACGACTTTACGGTGACGCTATTATTCGCAATCCTAACTCCGCATGCAGTCCGTTTACATAGAAACAACGATTCCAAGCTACCTGACTTCTCGCAAGAGCAGGCAGCCCGCGTTGGCTTCGGATCAAGATGCGACACGCTTTTGGTGGGACTCACAAAAGGGACGATTCCGCATTTTCACATCCGTTTTCACGCTGGCGGAAGCGGGTGCTGGCGATCCGGTGCTTGCCGGAAAGCGGCTCGACGTGCTGGACGGCATTCCGACGCTTGATATTCCAGATGGATTTGAGCGTTTGGAGAGCGACATCATTCAGCTTTTCCAGCTTCCAGACAAGGCTGCGACGGATGCCTCTCATCTTGCCCTAGCAATCGTGCATGAGATCGACTATCTACTGACATGGAATTGCACACATCTTGCTAACGCAATTCTTCAGAAGGAACTCATTGACTATTGTGGATACCACCAGCTCTACGTCCCGGTGATTTGCACACCAGAAACCCTAATCAAAATACAACCATGACTAATTCCATCATTGAAGAAGTCCGAGCAGCTCGTGCATCTATCGCCGCCGAGCATGGCTATGACCGCGCTAGAATCTTAGCTTGGGCACGCGCTGAACAGGCAGCACTCAAGATGAAGAACCCGAAGACGGTGGTGGCAACAGCGGGTAACGTCCCTCGTTCGCTTCGCTCTGTGAATCCAATTTCCACCGTGCCACACCTTTGACGATATTCTTCATGCAGGGATTATCCAATTGAATACCCCAATGGGGCATTCCAGCCCAACGGTTTCCACAAAATATGCAGCGCGGCGGTATGGCTCAATGGCTTCTAACGTTGCAGTTTTTTCAAAAAATGCGAATTTACCAACGTGATTCGGATTTTATCATTTTTCATCGGTAAACTCGGCGTCGGCTTGACGGTGTTCCTGCTGCTCGGCTGCGCTCCCCAATACACCCTGGTCAGCCACAAGACTTGCTCGCCCGCGAAGGACGAATCCTTCGGCTACCGGAAGTGGATCGCGAAGACGACTGAACCGGATGTGGTCATGATCGGCATTCATGGATTCTGTGGGGCATCCATCGACTACACCAATCTCGGAAATCATCTTCTGAAATACCAGCCGCGCACCGGGCTGTATGCCTATGAAGTCCGCGGCCAACGCAGCGATCCCATCCCAGCGCGACAGCCTTGCAGCCGTCACCTGATCATCCAGCATCAC
>JANORE010000151.1:0-4318 GCA_031415155.1 Akkermansiaceae bacterium
TTTATTTTTCGCTCCGTCTCGGATTCGACCGATGCGGTGGCTTCTTCGAGCAGTAAAATGGGTGCGTTTTTGAGCAAGGCGCGGGCGATGGAAAGCCGTTGTTTCTCGCCGCCGGAAAGTTTCACGCCACGTTCGCCGACATTCGTCTCTAATAATTTCGGCAGCTCTTTCACGAAACGGTCCGCGTGGGCCGCCTCCAGCGCAGACCACAGCTCGGCATCACTCGCATCGCGTTTGGCGAGTTGGAGATTTTCTCGCACGGTTCCATTGAAGAGGAACGGCTCTTGAGTGACGTAGGCGAGGCGATCTCGCAGGGAGGATTTCTTCAGCGTGCTGATGTCGATCCCGTCAATGGTGATCTTGCCGGATGTCGCTTCGTAAAAACGTGCTAACAGAGACAGCAATGTCGTTTTTCCAGCACCCGTCGAGCCGACAAGTGCGATGGTTTGGCCGGGTTGGACGTCGAGCGTAATGCCATGCAACGTCGGCTGATCTTGGTAGGCGAAGGTGACGTTTTTAAAACTCACATGGCCCGCGATTTTCTCAGGCAGCGTGGCTCCTTGAGTCGAGTTCTGCTCCTCTTCGGAATCGAGAATTTCAAACACCCGGTCAGCCGCCGCCCGGCCTGATAAGATCATTTGATTCAGCGAGTTAAGACGATCAATCGGTTCGTAAAACAGGGAAAGGAATAGAAGGAATTCCATGAATTTTCCCATCGAAAGTTCGCCACGCATGACCGCACCACCACCAAACGCGAGGACCAGCACATAGCCCGTCATTCGTAGAAACGACATGCCCGGCGAGTAAAGCGCCCACCATTTCATCAAGCGTAAGGTGGCCACTCTTAGCAGGTCTGAGAACTCGTTGAATCGCCGATGCTCAACGGATTCTGCCGCGTAGGCTTTGATTTGGCGCACGCCGGAAATGTTATCGTGCAGCATCGCATTCAAGTCAGACGCCGCATCCCGCTGGTTTCGGTAACGGTCGCGGCCCTTCGTCGAGTAGATCCACGCTCCAAGCGCGAGAAACGGGACGGGCAGAGTGGCCCATGCTGCCACGGTGGAGTTGAGAAAAAATAAGTAGATCCCGATGCCGACCACTTGCAACACGGCGATCAGTCCTTGCTCGACGCCGTCGATCAAGACTCGCTCCATATTCGTTACATCTTCGACGACGCGCGTCATGATGTCGCCCGTCCGCCGGGTGTCGAACCACTGGAGCGGCAAGCGCTGGATTTTCGCATAAAGATCCGAGCGAATATCGAAGATCACCTTCTGCTCGAAAACATTGTTAATGCAAATCCGTAGCGAATTAAGCCCTTCTTTCGCGAGAAATCCGAGCAACGCGGCACCGATCCAAAAAGAAAACTCACCATGCCGGGCAGGGTCCGGGATGATTTTGTCGATCGCATAGCCCGTGATTTTTGGAAAAATAAACACGGCAAGTGTCATGCCAACCGCGCAGAGAAGTTGTGCAGTTGCTAGCCTTGGATAGTGGCGCAAGTAAGAAAAGACGCGGAAAATTGACTTCATAAAAGCTGGAACCGATGGCTCTAAGCTGGCACTTTGTAAAGTCAAGCAGTCAGAAGTTTGAAGCAATGCGAAATTTGCTATTGCGAAGCCCAATACAGACTTCTTAGTCTTATCCCCACACAACGTATTAAAGCCCACACACAAACCCTATGTCCTCCACTCTTCTAGGAATTCTTACCGCTCTCGTCATCGCTTCTGCAGGCTATGTTGCTTATAAAAATAATACGGTTTACTGCGGAAAAATTGAAGAAAATGAAACGGCGAAAGCAGTTTTAGCGAAAAGTGAAATTCGGTTCAAAAAAGTCTCCGAAGAACTTGCCACGTTGCCAAGCCAAGTCAGTGAAGCTCAGGCAGAAAATGAACGATTGGTTGCCAGCGAATCTAGCATGGCCAAATCCAACGATGAGTTAAAATCCAAGGTCACTGAAGCCAACGAAAAAATCGCTAGCGGTAAGTCCAAGCTTGATTCCCTGCGTCAGCAAACGGAGAAGACAGGTGACCTTAAAGATCTTTCTGCGAAGATGCAGCTTACGAGCGCAGAGCTGGAAGAGTTGGAGCAATCGCTCGTCGCCGCAGAGAGTAAATTGGCAAATCTCACCGCTCAAAACACATCAACGGATGCCAGCATTATTGAAGCAAAAAGCAATTTTGAGAAATACACGACAGGACAGTCTTTGCCAGCTCTCAAGACTCGGATTCGTAATATTTATCCCAACTGGGGCTTCGTCACACTTGCGTCAGGAAACAATGCAGGCGTGATCGCGAATTCCACCCTCGACGTCATAAGAGATGATCAGGTCATTGCCAAACTTCTCGTAACTGCCGTGGAAAATACGACTTCATCAGCGAATATTGTCCCAGACTCCATGTCTCCAGATATCACTCTCAATATCGGAGATCGCGTAGTTCCTGGTCAAAAAATCGAAGTCACCAAGCCAGCCGCCGCTAACTAATTCACTTCTATCATTTAAAACCCTTTTCGTATTATTCCATGAAAGCCATTCTTTCCGTAGTCGCGATCCTTGCTGCCGGCGCAGGTGCTTATTTTTCTTTCGATTACAGTCAAAAATTTAAAGTTCTTCAGACTGAATTTGAGCAAATTGAATCCAGTAACAAGGAGCTAATTAAAAAAGCAGAAGTTGCCGAAAAAGAAGTTAAGGCAGAGACCGTCAAATTAGTTGCGGCTAATGACAAAAAGACGCTGCTCACACAAACGGTCGATAGCCTTAATTCCACCGCTTCAGCTCTTAAAAACGAATTTACAAAATCTGAGCGAGATCTGAAAGCGCAAGAATCAGAGTTTGCAGAAGTGAATAAAGTGATGGAGGAAGTGAAGAACACCATCGGTAAACTGGGTCCAGATATTACTCTCGAATCATTACCCGATAAAATTAAGGAAATCGATGACAATAAGGCAATGAAGATCAAGAGGTTGGAGGAGCTTGAAGCACTGGCAAAAGGTGCCAATGTAAGCATTGCCAATAACCGTGCAGAGATTGATCGCCTTACAAAGAAAGTGATCGAGCGCGGTTCACGCATCAGCCGTAATTCCATGGAAGCTGTAATTACCGCCGTGAACCAAGAGTGGGGATTTGTAGTGATCGGCGCGGGAACCAATTCAGGTTTCACGCCCAAGACCGTTTTGCTAGTTGAGCGAGACGGCCGTAGTATTGGCAGAGTGAGTCCATCTTCTATCGAGCCGAACCAGACCATTGCTGAAATTGATTTAGAAAGCCTTGCCAGTGGAGTTCGTATCCAACCAGGAGACCGAGTGATTCTGGCTAAGCCTCTTGCCAATTAATTTCCGCTTAATTTCTCTTTAATGCTCCGTAGGCTTGCATGGCCCCGGAGCTTTTTTATATTTCAATCATGAAAATGAATTTCATCGTGCCGCTTTTTGCCCTCTTTTCAGTTTTAGCAATCACTTCTTGTGTCACGGAAGAGCCGAAACCGAAGGCAATGGGACCGACTTCCGATACAAGTAAAATCCCTTGGAACAGTCCGATCCCCGGTCAAGGCCAAGGCCAATTCGGTGCCTTGCCACAAAACCAATACCGCCGCTGATGCTCCAACATTCAGTCGCGATGATAAGGGGAACCATTTTTCAAGGACGCCACGCGATAGAGTTGCTCTAACATGACCAGCAATGCCAGTTCGTGCTGTAGCGTGAATGGCGACAGTGCCAAGATGAAGTCACATGACTGCCTGAGAACTTCGTTGTGACCTTCTGCGGCACCAATCAAAAATGCGACCGTTCGGACTTCGCCTCGCATTTCTAGTGCCTCAAATTTTTCGGCAAATTGGCGAGTGGTGAGAGATTCCCCTCGTTCGTCCATGGCAATGCGGTAGCAACCTTGAGAGCGCTCTAACAACCGAGTAGAGACCTCGTCACGGTTTCCTGCTTTGATGACCACGAGCTGATAGTTACCAAAGCGAGATAAACGTTTTAGATATTCTTCTACACCCGTTTTGGCATAAGCCAGCGCGGGTTTTCCAGCGACGATGAGACGAATTTGCATCAGAAGATCAAAGCTTGATCCGTCTCCAAGGCCACGCCAACTTCAATTCACCATGAAATTCTTAAATTTGGCTGCGATTCTAATGCTCATCTCCTGCTCGAATGCTCCCGGACCCGTTACCCCCCAATCTAAGATGGAGCGCCAAATGATCGGGCTGCTGGAAAAATTTGATCGATGGGACGAAAATGGCGATGGTCGACTTGTTGCTTCCGAACTCAAAGAAACGGAAAAATTAAGTGGCCATAAGCCGAAGAGAGTCATCGATTT
>JANORE010000152.1:0-1926 GCA_031415155.1 Akkermansiaceae bacterium
GGTGGATAATTCCAGCGGTTCGCAAGTCTGGGTGCCAGAGGGTATCGATTTCGGTCTCGCTGCTGGAACCCTGCTCCATCTTTCTTATGGACAATCGAGTATCTATCAGGTTCTAACCATACCTCGCGGACAGGCAATGCAAGGTGGAGTCGTCAAATTACCGATCAAGTTGCAGTCCTCGGCCATGCGCGCCCGTTTCCATCAAGACGGATCAATGTATGTGCTCGGTTTCCGCGGTTGGCAGACGAATGCAGCCACTGAATGCGCGTTTCAACGAGTGCGGCATAACCCAAATATCACGGTGCTGACTCCGGAGAAACTTGAATACACATCGACGGGAATTCTATTGAAGTTTCCTGTGAAACTCAGTGCTGAACTCGCCGAAGATATTGCCAGTTACAGTGCGGAACGTTGGAATTACATCCGTGGTCCCCAATACGGCTCAGGAGAATTCTCTGTAGATCAGCCGGATCTTGAGGCGGAAAAACAGGCTCTCGAAACTGAATCGCGAAAACACCGCAAGCGCGACACGGTCGAGATTCAGTCAGCGAAGCTCTTGCCAGATGGCCAGACGGTGGAACTCATGCTGGCTGGAATGAAACCCGCGATGACATTAAGAGTGACCTATGATGTGGAAGATAAAAACGCAAATGTCATAGCTGGAGAATTGAATGCAACGGTCTATGCAAAATGAATTTCAAAAATGGCTGGAGTGTCTCGCGCCAGTCGGCATCAGGAGCATCCTACTTCTGTTCTTTTTTTTCGTGATCCCATCTCGTGCGGATCTTGTCGCTGACTTCACTCAAAACGGCACTACGGATTCACGGCTCGACCGATTTCCGGCGCTCAATATTCCAGTGGGGGAACCTGCAACTCCTTTTCTAACGGTCGGCTCGTTTCAAGTCGTCTGGAAAGGAAGGCTCTTAATTTCACAACGGCAGCGGTTGATTTTTTCATTCGAAGGAGAAGGGACAGCTCATTTAAAAATCGCGGGGAATGACGTGCTCACTCGCGATGGCACACTCGTGGGTGAAGTTTCAAAATCCACGCGACTCAATCCCGGTGAACACGCATTTGAGCTGAGTTATTCTAGCAGACCGAATGGCTCGGCATCGTTTCGCTTATTCTGGGAGGAAGCAGGATTTCCTCGGCAAGCGATTCCTGCATCAGCATTCAAGGCAGACGATACCGAGTCCACAAATCATGCGGCACTTCTTCGCCATGGCCGTTCACTTTTCGCCAGTCAAAGTTGCGCAAAATGTCATTCATCGGGTAGTGGATTGGGTGCAAGTCAGATGCCTGAAATCTTGGAACTCGCGCCGATCCTAGTCGGCACCGGCGACCGCACCACGGAGGAATGGCTCCGTCGTTGGATTGCCGCTCCGCACCAGATTAAACCGACGACCCACATGCCCGCCCTGGTCGATGCGTCCTCTGCAGAGGGACTTCAGCAAGCCAGCGATCTCGCCGCTTATCTAACCAGTTTGAAAATGGGATCACCTGCCGGAGTGGCACCAGATGCCTCGCTCGCCAAGCAAGGCGGCGTGCATTTCCACGAGCTCGGTTGCGTCGCTTGTCATCATTTGCCGGATCAATCTCCAGCCGATCCAACTCGCGTTCCTCTGAACAATGTTGCCTCGAAATATCTACCTGGTGCTCTCGTCGCCTTTTTAAAAAATCCCGATGCGTATCACCCATTCATCAAAATGCCGAATTTCCGTTTGTCGGATCACGAAGCAAATCGCATCGCCGCGTTCCTTACTCAGGCATCGAACGGCCAGGAAACCAAACTCGCGCATGAGTTCCCCAGTGGAGATGTCACTCGTGGAGCGAAAGTCGCTGAGTCACTCCAATGCGGCGCTTGTCATCCCGGAATGCCGATTTCGCCACAGAGTGCTGCGGTTCCGTTAGATGTGGTTTTCAAAA
>JANORE010000153.1:0-9570 GCA_031415155.1 Akkermansiaceae bacterium
CGTGCCGCTGGTGGCGACTCCGGTGCGTTGGCCGATGCTGTTCACGGCGTAGTCATACTTGGAGATTTCGAGGGTGCCAATCTTGTTTTCCTTGATGTCGAGGACGTCGCGGTCTGGCTCGTAGGTATTGGTGACGGTGTGAATCGGGCCGCTGACCGAAGCGAGGAGATCGGAGTTGGGAAGATACGAATAGGTGAAGGTATTTGAAGGGCTGGGCGGTTGGAAACCGCCGGCACTGACTGTGTCCATACGACCATCGACAGCGGAATAGCTGTAGGTGGCTTGATTTTCCACGGTGGTGCCATTTTTCAACTGGAAGCCATTGTCGCGGTTCAGGGAATCGCGGCTGCGGTCGAGGACTCGAATGAATTCATAAACACCGTTGCCGTCGATGTCGTATTTCACCGTCTCGGTGTCGAGGGCGAGGTTGACCGGATCATACGTGTAAGCAATCTGGGATTGGTTCGTTTGGGTGACGGTGGCTTGGCGACCGAGCGAATCATAGGAAATGGCGACGTCTGGGGTGGTGTCGCTGTAATCCGTGAGGGTGAGGAAGCCTTGGTTATAGGTATAAGTGGTGATGATTCCTCGTGCCCCAGTCCGGCTTTTGAGCCTACCGGCGGCGGTATAGGTGTAAGATGGTCCTTGGATAGAATTATCTCGCTTAGAAACTAACAGGCCGGTGGTGGCTCCGTAGTTCCAAGTCGTTTTGGCGAAATTGGTTTGGGTGGATAGATCCAAGGACGGCGAACTCAGGGAAGAGAGCGGAAGATCCTTGAAGGTACGGAGCTGAGTCATGCGGTTTTGCTCATCGTAGAGATTGAGCGTGGGGTAGGTCTGGCTGCCCCAAGTCGCTTTGATTTCGCCAGTGGGATGGTAGCTGGTGTAAGAGCTGGTGGTGTCGGGTAAGGTTCTTTTGATTTCACGACCCAGGATGTCATTCTCGATGACGGTGACCTCATTGCGAGGATTGGTGGTGGTGAGAGGTCGCCCTGATTCGGTGAAATTGCTATAATTGGTAGTGCCGGTGCGGGCGTCCACCGAGCTGATCATCCGTTGCGAGGTATCGTAGTAATAAGAAGTGTTGGTGACCTGAGATTGATTCGTCATCAACGATGAGTTAGAGATGAGTAGTCCATGCTGATGAGTAATCACTTCCTTGGTGGAATCAGGCCTGATGGTCATCTTCGTTGAGACACCAATCGGATTTGGGCGGGTAGAGACAATCAAAACTTCACGGCCAAAAGAGCGCGATCCACGGCTGAGGCCATCCAAGCTTACAAAAGTTTCTGAAGTGGTGGTAGCACCGATAGTCGAGGAGATCGTTTGAGTGGTCTTATGACAGACTCCTAATGATACTCCATGGATGGCGACGTTAGGAATCACATTACGCACACTGCTCACTGCCTGAGTTTGATTGCCTGTTCCTGTTGGAACCGTTCGCCTAGTCGTTGTATATTCACCTTTGTTATTATATTCAAAGTTCTCGATAACGCCATCCGCGTCGGTTTTTGATTTATACTTACCACGAGAACCCGGTAATACAGTGACAGTGGGTAGATAGTAGCTGTAGGTAGTTGTACCCGTTGCTGATGAAACGGAGGATGTTGGCCGTCCTATAAAATCCATGTAGGTATTGGTAGTAACACCCGAAGCATTCACCGTAGTGCTGCGTGCTTGGTAATCGTAAGTCACATCTGGAACGGCGGTCCCAGACACGGATTTAATCCGACCATCCCGATAGTAGGCCGTGACGGAAGTGGCCCCAACTGCATCGGTGACTGTGATTGTGTCTCCGGTCTGGCTCTGGACCGTGGCGGATGTGGTAGATGGGCGGCCGGATGATGAATTTGATTTCTCTGAAGGGCCGACATTGGTATGGGTAAGGCCATCGAAAGAACCTGTAAAAGAACCTTGAAAAAAAGATTGCCCGCCGATACTACGAGTCGATGTCGTGGTTAGGCCGTCAATGGTATAGTGAGTGGTGATAATCGGTGAAGCATCCGAGGCTCTGAACTCTTTTTTGTAGATACGTCTCAGGCCATCGCGGAAATATTCTGCGATGGAGCCATTCCGGTAACGAATTTTTTGCAAGCCACAACAAGCATACTCCTTGATGTCGTAATCATTTATATCACCGTTAAAGATGCGTTTGACCGGACGAGCGATTGCATCGAAACCGGCAGTAAGATCGGTATCCCATTGTTCAGTGATGAGATTCGTGGGGATGTCTTTGGTAATTTCAGCGATGGGAATACTGCCAAGGGCGTAGGTGGTAGTCGTCTGAGTTCCCGCAATAATCGAGGAACGATTCCCTGCTCCAGCCTGAACGGTGACCGCAAAATCGCCCCCGTTCCCGTCCCCGGCATTAGAGTATAAATAAATGGATGCAGTCCCATCCTCATGCTCCTTCCAATTGATCCGGCCCGAACTAACAGCAGTATCAACATTTGTAGCAATTGGGTGGTAGGCGACTTTAGAAATATGCCACCCGTCGCTATTCCATCGCTGCGTCGTGGTGATTATTTCAGGAGTTGTCTGCAGGGTATTTTTTAATCTAGAGACTAATTCTCCAGCGATATATGATTCCACAAGCAATTCTTCCTTACTTACGGTGGTAACCGTCTTCAGCGCATTGGCTCTATCAGCCATCCCGACATCTTTCCAGTTCGAATACTGAGTGTGTATAGAAACAGGTGAAGTTTCATTGACTACGTATTCATTATATTTCCACTTCCCATCTGGAAAAGATGCCGATTTAACGCGACTATACGTGAGAGGGATTTTATCTTCAGGAATCGGTGGGTAGACCTTTTTCGTGACTCCTTTGTCTATCGTTATTGTGAAATTATTTAGTGACTCGAGAACCTCCATCAATGCAGTTGGTATATCTTTGGGAGGTGGTATTTCCGTAAAGTAGGTATATGTAGTCAATTGCGGGATCTGACCGGGCATATTATAAGCTTCTATCGAAGACATCAAACGTTTCATGCCCGGCACGCCACTGGTCCTTTTAAGGCTTTGGTATCTATAAACAAGACCAACACCTGGAACAATCACACATGCCGGATGTTGAATATAGAAGGTACGATTAGGATCTTCTGGATGAATGATCACGGTAATTGTTTCAGACACCACTGAGAAATCATCATAGTCCTCACGGGTTTTACGAGTTAATCTAAGTGGCCCGGGAGTACCTGCAGCATCCAGAGAAGCGGTATAGACTTCACGGACAATCGTGTGATCCCAAGAAGGAGGGCTCGACGCCACGTGAGGAGGATACCCTGAAAATATTAAGTTTTCTCTGGAAAGAAGAGCACCTGAAGTATCGAGTCCGGCATAGACTGCACTTGAGAGAGTCTCGGGCCTACCTGAGGTATCTAACACTTGAGTAATCTCGTTAGTCGTATGACGGAGTCCCGAAATCCCTGTATGTTCTGACTGAGTGTAAACAAGGGAGAGATCCTCTCCAGTCCAACGGGGCCGAAAAGCAACCACGTTCAGAGGAATAACAGATTCAAAACCGGCGACACTATAATAGTTAGAGTAAGCAGCTCGTATCAAAGGTGCCGCATTTCGTTTCCAAACGCGAATACGCCAACCTTCACCATTACCAAAATCATCTACTACGGTGAAACAATCGTCCGTTAATATTTGGTGAATATACTCTGGGGAGTTAGGTTCACCGGGTATTTTTAACACTTCCATGATTGATTCCGAATTAATCCTCAGGATAGATGGATGAAATATCGCTCCTATAATCCTAGGTTCTGAGAAGCCAATTCGAACTTGCCTTTGTTGCAAGGGATTTTGTGGGAAAAAGCGGTTGTAGAGTTGCGCCACATCCGGAAGATTGCCGTCTGATTCAAAGGCGACTTTACCGAAATTGGAAAGATCTTTAGGCTTAGGCAATTGTGCGAGACCCACACGGATATTCCATTCGATGCTCTTGTTTTGTGGCATGTTTGCCCCTCCAGAAACACTGCCACTTGTTTCATCACAAGGCGGACAATCACAACTAGGCCCGTCATTTTCATTGGGGCCACTCTCAGGAAGAGATTCCGGGTTTTCGGGGTTCGTTATCGCATAAATGACAGAAGCTCCAAAGAAAAGAAACGTGGTGGCGAGGAGAAGATGACGGAGTAATTTCATGGGATGGGTGGAAGAGATTTGAAGATTTTTGAAACGCCGAGGCGCTAAGAAGGATTAGTTTTCAGATTTGAGAGAAGAGGCGGAGTTGACTCTGGCGGCTAGGGCTTGGTGGGCATCTTGGGCGGCGTAGGTGAGATCCGGGGAGTTCTGCATGATGGCGGCGAGCTTGGAGAGGTCGGCGGGTTCACCGCATTGGCCGAGGGCGGCGATGGCGGGAAGGCGGAGGGAGGATTGGCGGTTTTCCTGGTAGGCGAGCTGGCGGAGAACGGGGCGAAATTCTACGGGGGCAAGTGCGGCGGCGGCTTGGATGGCAGAAACACGGATGGCGGTGCTGAGGGAGGAGCCGTCCTGGAGGGCACGGGTGAGCCAGGGCTTGAGGGTGGTGGTAACGGCGGCGGAATCCATGGTGAGGGAGTCGCCACTGCCCGAGGAGCGCGCGAGATTGACGAGCATCATGAGGGTGGTGCCGGGGATGGAGGTCTGCTCCAGCGAGGAATCCGTGGTGGCGGTGATAAGGGCCCCGAGGATCTGGCTGGTGAGCTCTGGGGTGGGCCGGGCGAAGTTCTTCGCTGGGCCATCTGCCTGAGGAAGAAGTGAATTCGCGAGGAATTGGACGGCGTAGTCGCGGATGACGATAGGCTGCTGGGAGTTCTGGAGCAGGCCGATGAGGTGGCTGGTGAAGCGGTGGGGATCTCGATCGTGCTTGGAGAGCTGGATCATGATGTCATTGGCAATGACATACCAGTGCTCGGCGAGTTCACCGGGAGCGGGGCCTTGTTCGAGGAGCTGGTAGAGATGGCGGATTTCTGGCTCGGCGCAGTCGGTGGCGAGGGCATTACGGAATTGATCGACGCGGGATTGCCAGGGCTGTGATGGATCAGTGAGAAAGGCGAGGTGGGAGGAGGTGGGTGGGCGCGAAATCTTGGGTAATGAGTGGCGGGCGGCAGCGGTGGCTGAGGCGGTGGGAATCGGGGCGGAAGTTTGATTTTTCCAGATGAAAACCCCTACCCCGCCGATGAGGGCGAGGGTGATGATGGGGAGGAATTTGTTCATGGGGATGAGGTGGGGGGACTAGAGATTTTTGATTTTTGATTTTTGATTTTTTTGAGCAGCAAAAACGCACAGAGAGCGCAAAAACGAATCGATTCAGATGTTTTTTCTTTCTCTTCCTTGGATGTTCGATGTTGAGCGTTCGATGTTCGATGTTCCGAATCTTACTTGGATCAGCGGGTGCCGAGGTAGAGGCCGTTGCGGTCGTAGATGAGCACATTGTGACAATAGCCGCCGGGCTGACCGAGTGGGTAAAGGAACTGGAGGCTGACGGAGCCATTGGTAAAATCCGCAGGGTAAATGGACTTGAGGGTGGTGCCATTGGGGAACATCACTCCGGCACGGAAGATGGAAATGTCGATGCGAGCACCAGCCGGTAAGTTAATCACGGTGAGTGGGGCACTGATGAGTTTGTAGCCAGCGATGGGGCTGGAGGAAACGCTCGTGAGGTCGTTTTGAAGGGCGTCTGAAACGCCGATGACATTCACCCGCTGGACGCCGAGGATGGGACCACCGGTAAAGAGCCGGGCGGCGAGGCCAAACTCCACGGTCTGGCGTGGGAGGAGTGAAACGGTAGCCGTGGTAATCATTACACCATTGCGAGTGACGTTGCAATTGGCCAGATCTGCTGCGACCTCGAAGGAAATTTCCGGTGCGGCGGTGAGCGTGAGAATGCGGACCGCGGTGTCCATGGCATCGATGACAGGAGCGGGGAAAACCGGAGCCGCGATGACCTTCACCGTGAGGGTGGCGGTGGCGCCATTTTGTAAAGTACCTGCGACCGTGAAGTTCCCGGCGGTGGTGAAGCTGCGGATGGTGGTGGCCGCTCCGGTGAGGGTGGAGGTGCCACCGATGACGGAGGAAATAGTGGCGGGCATCGCAGGATCTATACCCCATGCACCGAGGCGGAGGGCATCGCCTTGGCGGATGGTGAGTGAGCCGCCCTCCATCACATTCGTCGCCTGCCAAGTGAGTGAACCACCAGTGTCCCAGCCTTGCTCAAAATGAACGCTGTAGGATTGCGGGGCGGACTGATCTGCCAGAGGGACATTAGCAAACCAGTGTCCATTGCCGAGGCCGTTTGAGACGGCACTGCCATTGACCATGACGGAGCTGAGGTCTCTAGCGTAGCCCTCGATGAAGGCGGGCGAGGTGCGGCTGGTGGCAAGGTGGGGAGTGACTCGGTTCTCCTGAGCGAGAATGGATGTGGCATCGGCAGGAGCATAAATTTGCACCGAAACCAGACGAACGGTGCGGCGGGCAATGATATTATCGACGAGGACGGTGACTTGGTGATTTCCCGCAGTGAGCCATGGCGTGAGTGTCTGGAGTAGGCCGAGCTTGGACGAGCCGTAGCGGATGTCCTTGCGAGCGATGATCTTACCATCGACCTTGACGACGATGGGGACCGACTCATTTCCGAAGGTGGAGCCCATGAGTTCGGTATTGAGACGGAGCCGCCAATATCCATCCGATGGAACGGAGAAATTCCATGTCGCCTCACCGCGGAAGCTATCGGCGAGAAGTCCGCCGGAAGTCAGGGTCCAGCCCGTGGAGCCATTGGTGAAACTGCCGAGACTGACCTCTGATAGAAAGGTATCGGTGATGGCATTGGCCACGAGAGCATTCGAGCCCAGCGCATTGACTTCCTTGCCATCGCTCTCGCCGTCGCCATCGGTATCCGAGTTGGTGGGATCGGTACCGAGGAGGTATTCCTCGCGGTTAGAGAGGTCATCACCATCGTAGTCGCCGCGCTCGCCCTGACGGGAAAGGTCGGTGTAGCCATTATCCGTGATGCTAAGACTGTATTGAAGCTCCCAAGCATCTGGAAGATAATCGTCATCGGCATCCGCCGTTTCTTGAAGATAAGAGCTTAGAACTTGCGCTGGAATCGGCTCACGAGTTTGACCTGCTGCTGCCCATGCGGCACTCATCTGTCCATCCCAGCCATGACCGTGCTGATGGAGCATTTCAAAGAAATACTGCTGACCGGCGACCAAATAGACGGGCGCACTTTGCTGGGTGGCGAATCTATCCCAACGATTTGAATCCGCATACGCGATGCCATGACCGCTACCACTGTCAGCACCCATGTAGGCAATCCGCCGCTTTCCATACTTGGAAGCATCGGTGCCCAGCCAAAGTTCTCCTCCGTCCTTGGCACTCAACCAAAACCGATAATAAGTGGAGGTGGGTGCGGTGATGTAACCTCTCGCACGGACTCCGAAATAACTCCCCTCCCCCTGATAGCTGGCAGCTTCTAAAAATCCTGTTTCCACAGGCTGCCCATAAAACGCCCGTGTTTGGGTGAGTTCAGCCACGGTGTAATGAGCGATGTTATTCCAACGCTCGATCGTGAGATGACCGGGTATTTGATTTTTTACAAAAGGAGAAAACTGATGTCTCATTTCCTCGAAATTCAAGATTGCATCGTGATCTGGATCTGCAAAAGGAGAGAAATCGCCATTTTGGTAGACCGCCGGATTGAAACCATACTGAGTTTCCCAGGCCGTCGATAATCCATCATGATCCGGGTCGAGAGGATCGGTCGCAAAGCTCTCCAAACAGCTACTTGGAATCGCCATCGGATTAGCCGGATTCGTGGTGGGAGTCTTCCATAGAATTTCCAAATGATCTCTGGCCCATTCCTCCTTGTGGAGTGCTTCGATATAATACTTCTGGCCCGCGATCAGCGGGATACTCACCGATGTTTGCTGTGGGAACTTCGACCATTCACCTGGCTGCGTCCAACCGCGCACGGAAGCAATCTTCCGCTTGGAAAATTGGCTTTCTGAATCAGAAAACCAGAGTTCACAATCGTCATCACCCACGATGTAAAAGGTAAAGTTTCCGGTGACGGGAGCGATGATGTAGCCACGCATTCGGGCACCATAGTTATCCCCAGAATTGGGTCTCGTTTTCGCAGCGCTGACGAGATCCGAAAAACTTGAAGGTGCCGAATAACTCGCATGATTTGTCAGATCGAAAACACTCATGCCCGGAATATCATTCCAAGTCTGAAGCAGGAGAGAACCGGGAACTCGACTATGGACCTGAGGATCGGTGCCATTCTGAGCTTCTACCAGATTCGAGTAACCATCCAAATCTGGATCTGCGAGGAAACGCTGGCTCGGGTTTGCAGTACCGTTATCCGTCAGACTGAAACCATAAGTGGACTCCCATGCATCAGGGAGTTCGTCGGAATCCGCATCCGTCGGATCTGTGGTATAGGATTCTAATGCGGAAGCAGGAATCAAGGACAGCACCGCTCCGGGCGGCTGCCAAGCGATGGCGAGATGATCTCTGCCCCAGCCCTCTTTATGCAGAGCCTCGATGAAATAGCGAGTCCCCGCCACCAAATGAATCGCCGCTGATTTTTGTGAAGAAAACTTGTTCCATACCTGAGGTCCGCTCCATCCAGTCATCCAAGCGATTCTGGTGCGGTTGAACTTCGAATCATCAGATGAGAGGAATAATTGCGAGTCGTCGTCAGAGGCGATCCAGAAGGAATAATCTCCCGTCACCGGTGCTGTAATGTAACCACGGATACGCGCCGCGAAAAATTCTCCGGTATCCGAGGGTGCGGCGGCACCCACGAAAGCAGACACACTATTCGGTGCCTGCCAGTAGCGATCCGTGCTCGTAAAATCCGAAAGGAATGAGCCAGGAACTGCCGTCCAAACCTCACGTGTGAGCTTCCCGGCTTCGCCAGCAGTGAGACTACTTGGAGATGCTAATAAAAGGCCAACGAGAATCCACGTCTTGATGGCAGCGAAGATCGCCTGAGCAGCACCGACTAAGTTTAAAGCTCTCTTTCTCGCGTCAGGAAGTATCACCCGTGTTGCTGGGCTCTGTGAATACATGATAGATTTGAACATGATCATTGGATTGGGGAAGGTGAGTGATGGAGTGCTTCGTGATGCCTAAGCTGAGGAGGAGAAATGAGGATTGATTCGCAGCGAGTCTGTTGATTCAGCGCATGGTTGAAAATCAAACTTTCGCGAAAGGGATAAGCGGTATCATTTCGACAAGGAAGATAAATCACCATCCGACACAGGATCCATTTTCTAAACTGCTTAGGATTAGCGGAAAACCTGGAGAAATAAATTGGATTTATACTGTCGAGTGTCGTGATTTGTGGAATGAGACTGGCTCGTCTTGCTCCTGTCCGTTGTCCAGGCTTCTAGGCCAATCCTGTCATTTCAGCCCTTTGAAAGAAGAGTATTTAACCGGTAGAGTAGAGAGCAACGGGCGGCTTTCGCCAGTCCCGTTGCTCCCCCTCGTCAAACCGGACGTGCGGATTTCCCGCATCCGGCTTTCCTGCAAGCGTTCATCGTTGCCGACTCTGATTTCATCTAGCCGAAACAC
>JANORE010000154.1:0-3181 GCA_031415155.1 Akkermansiaceae bacterium
CCCAATCTTCACTTCACTTCACCCATGGCACGCAAACGCTGGATTCTTCCTCGAACCGAAACCCACCAAAAGCCGATTTTCTATCATTGCATCTCCCGGATCGTAGATCGGCGGCGGGCGTTTCTCGCAGATGATAAAGAAAAATTCCGGATGTTCATGCGGATGTATGAAAACTTCACGGGCTGCCGGGTAGTTTCTTACTGCCTGATGTGCAACCACATCCATCTGCTCATTGAAGTCCCGGCGATGCCAACAAATGGCTTTACCGATGACGAATTGCTGAAACGTCTATCCGCAATTTATAACGAAGCCGTCGTCGCAGGCATCGCCAAAGAACTTCTCGAAGCTAGGAAAAACGGCACGCCCGAGGAAATGTCTAACCAAGTGTCAGAAATTCACCACCGCTACACCTACCGAATGCACGATCTCAGCCGATTCATGGAAGGCCTGTTACAACGTTTCACCCGATGGTTTAATCGCGCTCACCAACGTACTGGAAACCTCTGGGAAGATGCCTTCAAAAGCGTCATCGTCGAAGACGGCACTGCTGCCAAAACCATCGCCGCTTACATCGATCTCAATCCCGTCCGAGCAGGCATGGCCAAAGACCCGGCGGAATATCGTTGGAGCAGCTACGGCGAAGCCATCGGCGGTGGCAACAAAGGCAACGGTAAAAAGGCCCGCGCTGGGCTGGTCCGAGCCATGCGTGCCCACCTCGGAACTCCCGCCGATGCGACCTTCTGGGCGCACGACGTCTCCCGCGAATACCGAAAACTTCTCCTCACAGGCTCCATCGAACGCAAGACCGAAGCCATCGGGCGCGATGGAAAGCTCTACGCGAAAATCACCCGCAAAGGCATCTCCAAAACCGAGGCGGTCACCGAACCCGCAGACATTCCGTTAGGAAAAATGCTCCGCCACCGGATTCGCTATTTCACCGACGGAGCCGTCATCGGCAGTCGAAATTTCATCAACGAGGCCTTCGACCAAGCCCGCGAAAGATTCGGCCCGAAACGCAAAACTGGAGCAAGAAAACTGAAAGGTGATGCAAGCCCAGCTGCAAATACACTCTGGAGTTTGAGGGATCTCAAAAAAGGTGTCGCTTGAGCCATTGGGGATACCAAGAAAAACGAGTAGCTTCGCTTGCCTCGTCATTTCCTTCGTTTAAATTCTGCCGCCGATGCCCTTGCCCGACCCCAGTCTCGAACCCGCGATCCGTGATCCTAAACAGCTTCGCAAAACAGCGTTGATCCTTCTAGGTATCATGTTGGTTGGCGGCTGCCTCGTTCTCAAAGCTTATGAAAAATGGTCGATCAATAAGTCGAAGGATGACCGTCCTGCGGTGATCTATCGGATTACGAAAGAGCGCGATTTAAGAATGCTCCGGCAAGATGGTAAGGAGGCGGATCTCGCCGATCTACGAGGCCATGTCATTGCCGTGAATGTCATGAGTTTACGAGATCCTCAAGCGGCGGAACTCAGTGCAGGCATGATGAAGCGTCTGGCGGAAAAACATGCGGTGACTGCGGATTTTAATCTGGTTTCCCTGATCATTGATCCACTGCCTGTCAAAAAATTATCCATCACATTACGTGAAACGGCGACCGCTCAAGGGATGGAATTACCTCGATGGTGGCTTGGTAGCAATGAACCCAAGACGCTCCACAAATTCATCAAAAACGAACTCAAGGCGAATATTTATCCGCACGAAGCCGCTGGCAAATGGGAATACGATTCGTCGATTGTTCTCATTGATAAAAACGGACACGTCCGCCGGGCCGTCGTCCCGCAAAAACAAGGTGGCCCGCCATTCATTGCGACATTTGATTTCGCACAAGCCGCTAGCTGGGATGCGAAAGGCGTCAAAACTGGCACAGCCCGCAGCAACGTGAACGAACTCGAACTCCTGCTTGATCAGACCATCACAAAATTACTCACCGAACCCTTCAAACCGGAATGAAACGAAACACAACAATCGCCCTATTTTACGCCGGAGTCGCAGCTATCTCGGTTTCTATTGTTTGCCTCGCGATGTGGTTACGCGGCGGGCTGAATCAATCCTACAAGCCACCCATTGTGGTCAATACAGGGAAAGATACCGCGCAGGAGTGGTTTGAAATCGCCAAGGATCTTCCTGCCATCAATCAAGATAATCAAGCGGTCAAACTATCGGATCTACGGGGTAAGGTCTGGATCGTCGCTGAGTTTTTCGCCATCTGCCCGCACTGTGCGGTTAGGAATGGCGAGGAGTTACGGAAAATTTATGATGAGTTCAAAAACCATCCCGATTTCCACATCACTTGTATTTCCGTCGATCCTGAAAACGATAAGCAGGAAAAGCTTGCCGATTACGCGAAGGCTCTGAGTGCAGAATCCAAGAACTGGTGGTTCCTCAATGCGGGCGATGCTAAAACGACGCACGAGTATTTGGAAAAAGAACTCAAATTTTTCGGGATTCGGGAACGCAAAGACTCATTAGATATTGAGGCCAATGGCAAATATGCTCATGATCTCGGCTTCATCCTCGTGGATCGCGATTTCAAAGTGATTGGTAAATGGCCACTTGCCGATGCTCGTTCGGAAGAAGGTAAGAAGCTTGATCCAGAACTCTATCAGAAACTAAAAACCGAACTCTTTGAGCGAATCCGGCAAGAGTTAGCGAAAAATGAATCTCCCGGTATTTGATGAATGAGGAAAGAAAACAGTGGCTGGCCCGCGCTCCGCAGGAAGCACTTTCAAAAAAGTTAGGAATCGGAGCATGGGTGATCACCGCCGTGGTGCTGGCGTTAGTGGGCTTGATGCGGCGGCCAGAACTACAAATCACTTTGCCGGAAGGTGTTTCGTTTTCCTTTTTGCCCGCCTTCCACGCGGGGGTCAATGTGGTCGCTGCCGTCACCTTGATCGCCGCATTGATCGCGGTGAAGCAAGGTCGCATCGCACTGCATCGTAAGTTCATGCTCGGCGCGATGGGGCTTTCCGTTCTGTTTTTACTCAGTTATGTCGCTTACCATTTCACCTCGGCGGATGTGCTTTATGGCGATGCCAATTTCAATGGCTCGCTTGATGATGCCGAGCGCCTTGCGGTGGCTGATACGCGACCCGCTTATTTAGCTCTACTCATCAGCCACATCGTCCTCGCCGGGGTGAGCTTACCTTTCATCCTTTTCACCTTCATCGCCGG
>JANORE010000155.1:0-5290 GCA_031415155.1 Akkermansiaceae bacterium
CCGCCTCAAGGCCGAGGCGTCGCTGCCACGAGTGGATCGAGTGGAAGACGCCATTTCAATCCCCAAACTCGTCAAAGTGGAAGAGCCGCCGCCACCTGTCGAGCCACCCAAGCCAGTCATCGATCTCGGTGATCTGACCACTCCACCGACCTTGCAGAGCTATGGTGAACTCAGTCCAAAAGGCGCGGCCCATTTGATCGAACTCGCGACTGCGCTGGAGGAAAAAGGTGAGCCACAGCGTGCATTACTCGTCTGGGAACGATTGATCGACCTCACCCAATCGGACGCCAGCCAAGCAGGCGCCGCCATTTCCGCGATCCTGCGGCTGCGCTCTCGCCTGCCGATCTGGAATGCCAAGCCCGAGGCTGCCATTCCGATCACCCTCAACGCCAGCACCGGCAAGAAACAGGCGAAAACGTTTGCACCGATTCTCGAAGCGGTCGCGCGCGACATCGAGCAAGCCTCCTCCGGTATTGTGAAAATCAAAACTACGATCAAAGTCGGGAAGACGAGCACCAAGAACCCAGCTCCTATCGCCCTCTGGCTCGCGGGTTCCGATAAAAAATCGACCTCCACGGAAATCCTGTCCTTCACCGTAGATTCGCCAGAAGCCTTGAGAAATAGTTCGCTAAAAACGACCTACCAACTCGTCATCAATCATCTGGCTCGCGCCACGGCCTACACACCACCTACCGCACTCACTCCTACCGAGAACCCACAAGAAGCACTCATTTCCCGCATCACTCGTCTCTGCTGGAGCGAGTTTGCGACCGCTCTGAATGAACCTGCAAAAAAAAGCCCCTAATTTTCAAATGCACCTAAAGTTTCCGATCACCAGACGTTCTCTGCTAGGTATTCCATGGAAAATGTCTTGTTGTCTTCTCACCTTCCATTCGATCAACCATGTTCCGCTACGAGCTGCGGAGCCATTGGCGGAACCGAAACCATCGGTGAAAAAACTCGAAGGAACGCGCTACCAAATCGGCGAGGTCACCTTCGATAAAAAGACTCGTGAAATCCGTTTCCCGACGAGGCTGAACATGGTGAGTGGCTTGCTCGAATACTTGGTGGTCCACCAAAAAGGTAAAGTTCACGAGTCCCTCCTCACCACGGAAGTCTCCCCGACCCATCTCAATTTAGCATTCATCTTGCTGAAATATAAGCCATCCCCTGAACTCTACCCCTTACCGAGCGAAACGGGGGGAGCCTCCGACAAATTTCCAGAAGTCACTGCGGATGTTCAAGCGGCTTCCCGCGTGAATATCGACATCGAGTGGACGCAGGATGGGAGGACTCAGCGCGTGCCTGTCAATGACTGCATCCAACACTCCGTAAAAACCACCGCCATGCCAGCCGGGCCTTGGCTTTACGGCGGGTCAGACTTCAGTGACGGGCAATACGTTCCCGAACTCTGTGGCGATGTGATTGCCATTTTCTTAGCACCCTCCGCACTTGTCCACTATCCTGGCGAGGACAGGGGCGACGATAACGTCTGGATTCCTTTCCCAAAACGCATCCCCGCAGAAGGGACCAATGTCACTGTCATTATTTCACCTTTTCAAAACACCGAACCACTCCCGCAACCATGAAATTCATCTCCGCTCTCGTCATTCTCAGCACCGCCATCGGCAGCGCTGCGGATCAAAAACACGAATCACTCAAACAAGAAATCCGCCAAGCCATCGCCCGGGGAAATGCTTGGCTTAAGACGCAGCAAAAGCCCGAGGGATTCTGGGACGATGACGGGACTCCCGCATTCAGCGCACTGGCACTCACCGCAGCAGCTCGCGATCCGAATTTAGACAATCAAGCACCGCTTCCCGCCCATCTTGAAAAGGGTTTCACATGGCTGCTTTCCCAGCAAAAAGATGACGGCGGCATTTATAATCGCGGCCTCACGGTCTATAATACCGCCACCGCCGTCACCGCCCTCATCGCTGCGGAGCGCACCGTCTACGAACCCGCCATCGTCAAGGCTCGTAAACACCTCATTAACAACCAATGGGACATCGATAAGGAAAAAGAAGCTGACAATCAAAACGACGGCGGCGTCGGCTACGGCTCGAAAAATGATCGGGCCGACATGTCGAACACCTACCTCGCCGTCGAGGCACTCGCTCTTTCCAAGAAAGTGATCGAAGACGGCAAACACGGCGATCAACCAGACCTCGACTGGGGAGCCGCCGTTTCCTTCCTTTCCCGCTGCCAAAATCTGCAAGAAACCAACGACCAAGATTGGGCCTCCGATGATGCTAAAAACAAAGGTGGATTCGTCTACGGACCGAATGAAACCAAAGCCGGTGAGGAAAAACTCCCCGATGGCCGCACCGCCCTGCGCTCCTACGGCTCCATGTCATACGCCGGATTGCTCTCCTTCATTTACGCAAAAGTCAGCGCCAACGACCCGCGCGTGATCGCCGTCAAAGAATGGTTGAGTAAAAATTATACCATTTCTGAAAACCCAAATATGGGTAGCCAAGGCCTTTATTATTACTATCAGACCATGGCCAAGGCACTCACCGCCGCCAATGTCACTGAACTGAAACTTGAAAATGGCAACACGGTGGATTGGCGCAAAGATCTCGGGGAAAAACTCCTCGCCACACAGCGCGAAGATGGATCCTGGGTCAACGACAATGGACGCTGGATGGAGTCTAACCCCGTCCTCGTTACGGCCTACACCGTGCTCGCGCTAGAGCAGGTGGATGCATCCATCCCCGAGTGACCAGCCATGACATTTTTATTTTAAAAGTTCGTATTACAACGAGTTATATTGAAATTTCAGGCAAAAGACGCCGCGCAAATGCGAAATGGGAGGCGTTGTTTAGAATTTCCCCATGGATCAAGCTTGGAATAGGCCATTTTGCAGCACGAATGGAAGCGCCGTAATTTCACTTCTCTGTCGATTTGTTTTTTCTTTTCAGAATAAGCATTTCTGATAGGAAGCTGCGTGACCGCAATCTTCGGTCTCAATTTTTAACGAAGCAACGTGTTCTGTATGCCCCCCTATGTCATCGCTGCATTTTTGACTTCATGGATTCTTGTCCGCGTCATGATCACGGTCGGTCCTAAGCTAGGACTGATCGATCTACCCGATCCAAGGAGAATCCACACTCACCCGATTCCTAGGGCTGGCGGGCTGGCGGTTTGGCTGGCCTTCAGCTCCGTCGTGATCGTCGGTTTACAGATGGGAGTCTTTAATCGTGGAATTTTAAACGCGACATGGCTGCAAGGATTTCTCTGTGCCTCGGCGGTATTAGTGCTGGTTGGACTGATTGACGATCGCATAGGAATGCCTGCCATCGTCAAGCTTGCAGGCCAAGCCTTGGCTGCAACTGGCCTCTTTTTTTTCCGTGGGGTCGAAACGGGAACACTTCTGGGGCACCATATTCCGCTGTTTCTCGATCTTGCGATATGGGTGATTTGGACCGTCGCAATTATCAATGCCTTCAATCTGATCGATGGTATGGACGGCCTCTGTGCAGGCCTCGGGCTGATTGCCGCACTTTTTCTTTCCATTGTCTGTTTTGCCTCAGGCCACACCAGCGATGGCTGGCTGATGTTGATCATGGTCGCCACCTTGGCTGGATTTCTTCGTTACAATTTTCATCCGGCTAAAATTTTCCTCGGCGACACAGGCTCCATGTTCATCGGCTTGTTCATCGCTTCTTCATCGAGTGTCTCCGTAGGTGAAAGAACAGGAGCCGCTACCATTCTGATTCCATTACTCGTCGCAGGCATTCCACTTTTCGATGTCATTCTGGCCGTCTGGAGAAGAACGGCACGACGTTTTCTCGCTCACATGGGAGCCGGAGATGCCGCTAAAATCTTCGGTGCAGATAAAGATCACCTTCATCACAGACTTCTTTCCTTTGGCCTCAGTCAGAAAAAAGTTGCTTACTTGCTCTATGCCATTGCCATCGGTATTTCGCTGATTGTGTTACTACCTTCTTTCTTTGATGGGCAAGCACTCGGTCTCACCGTCGGTGCCTTTGGCGTATGTGGCCTGATCGGTTTTCGCTATGTGGCCCCTATCGAATTGAGAGCCAGCGGTGATGTTCTTCACCTCGCATTGAAGCGGCCAGCGAAGGCCAGTATTCTCTCTCTCGTTTATTTTTGTTATGACGCCATTGCCATTCTTGCCAGTCTCGCTTTGGCAAATATCCTCATTTCGGCTGGTAGATGGGAATGGGTATCTCAACACGAAATTGTCCCATTATGTGCCATCACAATGGCTTGCGGAATGATCGGCTTGACTCTTGGAAGAGCTCATTTACGCCATTGGGGGCGAGTTTCAGTGCGTGATTATTTCTCACTTGTCACATGGTTTTTCATTTCCATGCAAATCGCATTTACCATTTTCACACTGCTCAAACACGATCTTGCTTGGAGCAATGCCGTCTTATTTCTCCTTACGGCGATGTTTAGCGCCGGACTCATGATCGGAGTCCGCTCTTTCACCGGATTGCTGCGGGAATCCATCATCGACTCACAACACCGCCGCATCGGCTCTTCGAAAGGAGTTCGCGATCGTGTAGTCCTCTACGGCGCAGGCGATCTCGGAGAATTATTCATCAGCCATCTGAGGACCACCTGCCCAGCTCAGCTGTCAGAAATGCGAATCATCGGCTTCATTGATGACCATCCCAATCTCAAAGGCCGAATCCTCAATGGCTTCCGCGTCCATGGATCAGTAGAAGCTCTTCCCCAGCTTCAGGAAAAATTCAACCTCAAGGGAATTGTAATCACATCGACGCGTCTCGATCCTGAAAAGGCCGACTTACTCAACCAAATCTGCCAAAAACACCATATCCAGATTTACCGCTGGAGACCCAACCTTCAACTGGTTCCAGTGACTGAAATCAGTTTGAGAAATGATCGGGTAGCATCGAAATCCTAAGATGATTTCAACAAATAAAATCAATAAATCGTTGACTTTTTCACGGGGAAATCATTTTTATTGCCCCAACAAATGATAACAAACAAATTCCCCTCACTTATTTTAGGACTTTTTGTCGCTCTCACTCCGGCAATGTTGCACGCTCATGGTGATGATCTACATGGTTCTACCTTGAATATTTCTGGACCCACAGGCCAACCCATACCCAATGCGTCATCCTTATTGTTCCCTGTGATTTCGCCGACTTGTCCTTATGATCAAATGACATTGACTCAGCTATTGGCCGTGGCCCAGGCGACTAACATCGGATTATACAACACGGCACGGTCTCTTCTCCTAAGCCGAGCATTGACTCCAGCGGCGGTAAGAAACTTGTTAGTGACTCAACTT
>JANORE010000156.1:0-2626 GCA_031415155.1 Akkermansiaceae bacterium
ATGCGATAGCCTAGGGCATCGCCCTAGGTAACAGTATGCGAGATGATCTAGCCCTGAAGGGGCGGCATTTTTCGGGAGTTCGTGCACCCAATTTCGCCCCTTTAGGGCTTGAATTCCTTGGGATTTCTTGATCCAGGGCGTTGCCCTAGGCTATCACATTTTGCCCCGTTGGGGCAATCCATTAGTGACGTCATTATTTCCACAAATTTTCATACGCGGCATCATAATAGCTTCAACTTCAGTTGTTTCCTATTGGGGATCGAACTGAAGCCAAGGACCACCTAAGAAAAAAGGCTGACTTAGCTCGCGAAGCTGACTTTATCGTCCGCTTCGAGGTAATCGAAGAGAGTGCTGGTGGCAGGATCGACTCCCGCTTCGGCACAGACTCCGATGAACCAATCCTTTTTTTCAGGATTGTCGTAGGGACGAGCCGCCTCGACGCCATCGGACCACGCGGTGATTTCTTCTTGGGTCTTTGGCTCGCCATTCGCATCAAGCCAAGTGGCGACTTCTTCGTCGCTGGAGCCAGCTTCGAGGAGTTTTTTCACGTCGTCGCCCGTCACTCCCTTGAAGCCGAGGAGGAAGTTGTCGAGCGGGCAATCGAAGTGGTAACTCCCGGCTTTTCCGGCGAGGTGGGCGCGGCCTTTATCCGTCATACGGGCAAGAATCGCATAGCCGCCGACACGGGTGCGTGGGCTGGTCGGGGCTTGTAGGGTGAGGTCTTTAGCAGTGTTCATGAGGAGTATTTATTTATTTTTTAGAAATATAGGCTTTTGCCCATGTGAGAACCGCATGAAACACCGGGGAAGCTGGAAGTCAATGGACCGCTTGTGATTTTTTGTAAGTGAAGTGATGACAGGTTCGCGATTTTTGATCGTTCCGTCTGTCCTGCGTGGCCAGCATCCGCTTTCACCAAGCCAAGCCCATTTCTTTGAGCTGCTGGCGGAGCGAGGGTAGGTGCCAGAGGTGGACGCCGCCCTGAGTGGTGGCGGCAGCTAGCCATTGTCCGTCGCGGGAAAAATGGAGTTGATGAATCATGCGTGGGCTGGGTGCTCTAAGGTTGGCGATGAGCCGACGGCTCGGTAGGCGGAGGAGGGTGATATCCTGGCTGTCGGTGGCCATGGCGAGCAGAGTGGATGGGCCATCGGGATTTTCCGGCCAGGAAAAGGCGCAAGCCCCGGCGGGTGGATTGTTGTTGGGCTTGAGGACGGGTAGATTGAGCGGGTTCCAGTTGCTCGTATCCCAGAGCAGATGGGAGTTACCGCACGCGGCCAGCCATTTCCCATCGGGGCTCCAAGCGATGCTGGAACGGGCGGGAGGGTGGAGTTTTGTAAGAGGCTTGCCGGTGGCGGTTTCGAAAATCGTGAGGCCGAGATCGTAGCGATTGGCGACGGCGGCACGCTCGCCCGTAGGCGAAAGGGCGATCATCCCGGAGCTGTAGCCTTGCGTGCTGAGAAACTTCGCTTGAGAGGCTTGGCCGCTCGGCCAGACGACGGCGCGGGTATTGGCACTGTCGGAAACGGCGAGCCAGCGGCCATCCGCACTGGCGGCGAAGTGATCCCAACCCCACTGTGATGGCGGGAAAATTTTCTCGAGTTTTTCCGATGCCGCAACTGCGCGGAAGACGCCGGGCAAGCCGCTGATGAGGATGCCAGATCCATCGGGATCGGCGAGGATGGAGTGGGCTTTCGGAAATGGCCAGCGGTGCATGACCTCGCCATGGGGGATCTGGCACTGGACGGCTCCCTTTTCCGTGAAGCAAGCAAGCGAACGGCTATCGGGGAAAAACGAAAGGTTCTGCGGCAGCTCGGTCATCGGGCGCGGCACGAAGTGATGGAAAATCGGCGAGGGCGTGTGCTCAGCGGTGACGAGTTTCCCTTTGGCGAAGCCCACTCCCCAGCGCTGACCGTCTGCGGAAAAGCTCGGCTGACCGACATCGAATGACAGCGAGGCGACTTCCACGCCGGATGCCATGTCCCAAAGCCGAGACGTGCCATCCTCGCTGCTGGAGGCGAGGTAGCGCCCATCTGCGGAAAATGCGAGAGCGCGGATTGCCGCCGTGTGGGAGTGTAATTCCATCATGGGTTCTTGATTTCCCGAAGGCAGATTCCACACCGCGATTTGGCCCAAGCTGTCGCCGCCTGCGACGAGAGTGGCATCGCGAGTCAGGGCAAGGGCCGTGATCCCACCGAGCCGCAGACCTTTGAAAACTTGCTCGATGGCACCGCTCGGCCAGCGGCGAAGCTCGACGGCAGATTCCCGCGCTCTGGCGGTGGCGACAAAGCGGCCTGCTGGATCGATGGCGACGGCTTCGCTCATGCCGTGCCAGCGGCAAATCTCTTTTCCTGAGGGCAGCTCGGTGGCCACGGTGTCTTCTTGGTCGAACCATAACACGGCTTGGTCATCGGGAGTGAAAGCGATTTTTCCTAGGCCGAAATGGCGTCCGTTTGCCCACGGCTTGGCCATCATGATGAGCGGCTTTTCCACGCCAGTCGTGGTGTCCCAAATGCCGAGTTCCTCCTCGTGGCGCATGGCCAGCCAACGTCCGCCGGGGCTGAAGCAGATGAGAGCGCTGATCTTGTGCTGAGTGGTATGGAAAGTGGAAATTTCGCGAGCGGCATCCAGT
>JANORE010000157.1:0-1694 GCA_031415155.1 Akkermansiaceae bacterium
CGCTCAATATTTGTTAGAAAACACCATTCGTCTGGCCGGGCGCTCTGCGGGTGTCGTGATGGACATCAACACCGGCGAGGTCATCGCCATGGCTTCAGTGCCTGATTATAATCCGAACGATTTCATCCCAAGCATCTCCAAAGAACGTTGGAATGCCTACAAGGCAAACGAGCTGTTAGCCCCATTTACCAATCGCGCGATTTCGGGGTTCACACCCGGCTCCACGATGAAAATCCCGACCGCCATTGCCGGGGCACTCGAAGGAATGGCGACTCGATCCTTTTCCTGTGATGGCTATGTCACTTATGGCAATAAAAAGGTCGGCTGCTGGATCTGGAACCAAAGCAAAGGCCGTCACGGCACCCAGAATCTCTCACAAGCCATCCAACATTCTTGTAATCCTTATTTCAATATCTTGGCCAATACGATTAAGAATGAGTCGATGGTCAATGGTTGCCAGCTCGTAGGAATTGGCAAGAAGACTGGCATCGAGTTACCGAAAGAAGATCCCGGAATTTTGCCCGGAAGCAGATCGTGGCGCGCGGCGAATCCTAATTTGACCATGACATCTGCCTTAAACGCCTTTCTTTCCATCGGCCAAGGAGACACCTCCGTCACACCACTCCAGATTTGCGCCGTCGCCGCCTGCATCGGAAACGGCGGAAAATACTACCGACCCCGTATCGTTAAAAAGGCCATTTCTGAAGATGGAAAAACCATCCTCGAAGACATTCCTAAACTCGAAGTGGATCTCACCCAAGCTGGCGTCAAATCAAGTGATCTTGAGCTGATCCGTAAAGGAATGTGGATGTCCGTCAATCAGCCGGGTGGCACCTGCGGCAAAGTCAAACTTCCCAAAATAGAAGCTGCCGCCAAAAGCGGCACCGCACAAACAACCGATAACGGCAAGAAATCCAACAACTCATGGGTCATGAGCTTCGCTCCTTATGAAAACCCAAAATATGCCATCTGCATCATGGTCCAAAATGGTGGCTCAGGCGGCGGGGTGTGTGGACCTCTCGTGAATCTCGTCTATCGCGGACTCTTCGCCCAAGAAAACGGCGTGAAACTTCCTTTAAAGCCCCTCGAACAAGTTCTTGGAAATACGAATCGCATCGAGAAAACCATCGAGATTTCACCAGAAATGATCGCCGCTATCGAAGCGGGTGATACACAACCGCTCCCAGAAGCCATCGCTGCCGCTGCCTCGACTCTCATCACACCTCAAACGGAAGATGCCATCAATGAAGCCGCTACCGAGTCGGATGATATGCCCGCTCAAACCCAACCTCCCATCTCTAACACCTATATTCCCACTCCCACAATCACTCCTGATTTAAACTCTGAAAATCCCAAAAAACCTAAAACTTCTCCCCAGCAGAACTGATAATTTCCTATACTAAATCCATTAAATTTAACATTTTCACTCCTATTATTAAAATGATCCAACGTATCAAGAGACTCCTCGGAATCGGCAAGCCCGATCCATCACGGGGCAATAGCATCATCGTCAACGTCGAAAAACTCGAGCGCCGCGTCGCCCTGATGGAAGACGGAATCCTCGAGGAATATACCGTGGAGCGTGAAGGCGATCAAAACATCGTCGGCGGCATCTTCAAAGGCCGCGTCAAAAATATCGAGCCAGGTCTCAAGGCGATGTTTGTGGACATCGGTCTTGATAAAAATGCCTTTCT
>JANORE010000158.1:0-11082 GCA_031415155.1 Akkermansiaceae bacterium
CCTCCATGTTATTTACACTGACTTATAAATTTAATAAGGTAAATGAATTAGCCGCATCATCTGCAAATGACGTATTTTTAATATCAAAAAATATAAAAGAGAAAAAATACGAGGCGTCTTTAGAAATAGCAGAAAATTCAATATATATTATAAGGAAAATAAAAAACGAACAAAATCTAAAACATCAATATTGGGATATGTTTGATCACTATGTAGATGGCATAACAAAATAAGTGATGAAATAGGAAGCGACGAAGTTCAGTAAATCTATGATAATTCCGCGCGACTGCTGACGACAATTTTTCATGGTAAATTGAATCGAAATCCCGAGAACTATCACCTCGCCATCTCTCGAAATATACTCTCAATGCCCTCGACCAACAAACTGCAGCGAGCGAGTTAGAGAAATCAATGAAAAAATTACTTAGCTTAACTGTTTTATACGTGACGTTCACTTTCTCGATAGCTTGTCAAAATAGCCTGCAAAAGAAAAATCCTGAAGTTGGTTATGTTCACACTAAAAAAAATTTGGAAATCTAATCATTAGAAAACATGATTTTATCTCTTCCCGAATTTAAATATCATGAAGCAAATCTAAATTGCTTTAGGGAAAGTGTAATGAATGCCAGAAAAGATCCCCATAATGCCAATAAAAATAAAAACTATCTTTATCTAAAAGGAGATGGATCATATCCCGCTCAAGAATTCATATGGAATGAAAAATCTAAAACGCTCACAGTCAAATCTATAGGAGATGGGGTCGATCCAAGTAGAATTGATATTTGGCAGATAAATAATGGAAAACTGGAAATTATAGAATAAGTAATATTATATAACTTAACTGAAATCTCGGCGAGCCATGAACCCGATTAATTCTAATCTGGAAATGTCGAAATCAGAATTCAAAGGATGGTAAAACCATAAATTACCATTATCAAATAATAATTTATAATGAGATTAAAAATCCTGAAATACTTTCTTGAAAAATATAATCAGCATCTCAAGGTTGTTTCGATAATATTTAGTATTTTTTTAGCAATATCTATGATTAATTTATATGATATAAAAGGAGTAAAATTAAGCGCAACAATGATTTTCCCACTATCAGCAATCTGGTTTTCAGAGGAGTTGGCAGATTACTTTGATCAAAACCAACGTGGTTTTTTAGATAGATTAAATTCGGCTTTTTTTCTGAGATTATTGGGCTGGTGTTGTCTTTTTTCCTATTTGATTATAATAATTATCGCAGTGTGAAATATAACTATTATCCCACACGCCAGACGCTGGCACTTACCACACTCATCGGCACCACGGGCATACCAATCTCCAACACGAGCGGATTCATGATAATGCCGGGCGATTGCTGACGACAATTTACCATTGCAATGCCACAGCGGCCAATCTTCGAAGCGCGAACTATACGCCCAATGCCCTCAATCAATACACCGCCATCACCCATCCGGGTTTCCTGGAAATCTATGGCAAAGCGCCGACCGCCCAAGCCGTCACCGTCAATGGTCTCGCCACCACCCGCCAAGGTCGTGATTTCCGCAAAGAACTGAGCTTCGCCAACACCACTCAACTCTGGCAAAACATCACAACCCATGACGGTAGCGTAATGATTCTTTCACCTCTTGAAGAATCCGGATTACTTTTCCCCTTTAAGGCGACCGAAGAGTCTGCCGGTGGCGGCCTCGGAGATGGAAATGGTCGCCACAACCGTATTGAGCGGGCTGCCGGGTGTGATGGTGAATGTCACATCATTGCTAGGAGCCGCGCTTGTCGTTTCTGGGACGGTGATTCCGGTCCATGGATCGGAGATGGCAAGGTCGTTGCTATGTTCAATTTGTAGCACCGCACTGCCGCGGCTGGCGGAATTACGCATGTTGAAGGTCATTACTAGACCGCTGCTGCTATGGGTGATCACTGGGCGTTCGACGTTGGACGTCGGGCTGGGTGCGCCGAGCAACCAAGCGAGGCCGTTCTCTACACCGTCGTTGTTTTCATCCGCATTGAAAAGTGCACCGCCAGCCCAAGCAAGATAAGGATCTGCGGAAGTAACGCCGATGACGATCAATTCGAGGTCGGTGCCAGTAAATTGGAGCGTGCCTTGGGCCGGGCCGACGCCAATCGTGCCGGTCCGATTGACCACCACGGGATCAAGGGTGCCGATGATGCCGGATGCGTTGGTGATGAGCTTGTAGGTGCCATTTTCCAAGCCAGTGAGGGCGGTGAAATTGAAATCGCCGAAGCCAAGTGCTCCTGAGCCGATATTCAAAGCTCCGCTGACGACGATTTTGTCGCTTGTGGCGATGGGGCCTAGCTCGAAATGGAGCTTGCCTGTGCCAGCTGCCTGAGCGCCGATGTTGAGGCTTGAATTCAAGGCCAAAGTCCCGACTCCGAGGTTGCCGGGAGTCAGGCTGCCAGCGGCTGCCACGGTGACATTGCCGCCGATGATCCCGTTGCCTCCGAGGCTGCCGCCGTTGACGGTGACGGTACCGTTGGCGGCGGACGAGTCGCCGTTGATGAGGAGAGTGCCAGCACTCACGGTGGTGATGCCGTCGTAGGTGTTAGAGGCGGTCAATTGCCATGTGCTATCACCGGTTTTGGTGAGCCGGGTGAGGCCACCGGCAGCGGCACTTGCGCCGACGGCATCGCTAATGACACCTTGGATGAGGTTGCCGGTAGAAGTGCCACTGAGGGTGAGTGTGTCAAAGTTCCCACTGTTGAAACCGCTCATCGGATTGGTCACGTTTCCGGCGATGATTAGACTCGCTGTCGTTGGATTGAGAGTGGTGTTTTGGCCGAGTCCGGGATTGAGGTTCAGGCTGGGAAGTCGCAGGGCGTAGTTGTTAGCGCCTGTAATATGGAGTGTGCGGGTGCTGGCTGTTGCTTGAGTGAGAGGTCCGAGCTGGATGGTGTTGCCGATATTTGCGGTGACGTTCGCCACGTGAATCGTGGAGCTAGATGACAATTGGACTTTGTAGCCTGCTGGATTGCTGGCGCTGCCGTAGATGGTGGTGGCGTTATTGCGTAGGCTGAGTGTGCCTCCATCGAGGTTGATCGTATTTGCAGCGGTTGAATCGCCGAGTCCACCGGTGGCTTGATTCACCTGGAGTATGCCGCCGGTCACGGTGTTGATGCCGATGTGAGTGTGGCTGCCGCTCAGCGTGAGCGTGCCCGCGCCGTTCTTGGTCAAGGCCACCCGATTATTATTGGGATTCGGGCCGCCGATGAGGCCGTCGTAAGTGACGTCGCTGCTGTTATTCACCGTGAAGGTGGAAGTGTTGGTAGGGTGAAAGCCTACCACTCGGTTGCTGGTACCGGTCCCTGAAGTGGTGATGCTGGCCACGGTCTGGCTGCGGGCGGTCGTGGAGTTTCCTAGTTGGATGACGCCGCTGGTCTCGCCGTTTCCGAGGATGACAGAGGTGGCGGTAGGGAGTCGGTTATTACCATTGGCGGTCAGTAGGATACCGTCTTGGATCACCGTCGTGCCGCTGTAGGTATTTGCGGCAGTGAGTGTGAGTGTGCCTGGGCCGGATTTGATGAAGCCGCCGGTGCCGCTCAGAATTCCGCCCACGGTGAGGTTGCCGGAGGCGGTGTTGAAGGTCCGGGTAGGGCTCAGAATCATATCGAGATTGAGGGTCTGCAGGTCGGTATCATGATTGATGACGTCGCCGGAGAGGGTGATGCGGTTTCCGGAGAGGGTGAAGGGGGCTGCGGTGTTGGTGAAGGTGATACCGGTAAAGGACGTGTCAGCCGCGATGTTGTTAAAAGTGGTGGCGCCCGTGTTTCCCGCAAAAATGAGATTTCCGCCCAACGGTGCTGCTAGAATCCAGTTCGCTGCGTCCGACCAATTGAAATTGCCTAGCCCATCGGCAGTACCGCCGCCGTCCCAGACGCTCTCGGGCGGAGGCTCCACTTCGAAGTTCGCGGTGATCGATTTGTTGTCATCCATCAAAATCGTGGTCGGGTTCGTCGCTCCTGATAATGCTCCGCTCCATCCAGTGAATTGATAACCGGGAGGTGGTACCGCAGTGACTCCGATGGTCGTCCCGGAGGGGTAAGTCCCACCTGGTGAGCTGAGCTCGATGCTCGCGCCTGCAAGCGGTGTCGTCGTCGCCGTAAGGGTGAAAGACATGGTATTATAAATCACTACCATTTGGCCATCGCCTCCGTTGCCACCCGTCTGATGAGTGTAGGCATTACTTCTCACGCCCGCGCCAGAGCCACCCGCACCGGGGCTTTCGCCAAGCTTGCCGTCCTTCGTCTCGTTATTCCCTGCGCCACCTGTCGCGCCGCCACCTAGACCGGCCAAGCCCGCCGTGGCGACGGCCCCATTTCCACCGTCTCCCAGGGATCCGGCGCTGCCACCGCCGCCACCCGTGCCGCCTGAGCCGGATGTGCCTCCATTTCCTCCGAGGAAGATTGCATCCCCGAGATTCCCGGTGTTAGGCGTGATTCCGCCAGTTCCTCCAAGTACTTGATTGGTCGCTGAAATGTTTTTCCCTCCGGGGCCACCCATCGCAGTCGTGAGTTCCGTGTTATAGGTTGCCGTCGATGTCCCACCCGTCGCGCCATCGGAGTTATGGGTAAATCCAGAAGGGGCGGCCACTCCACCAGCACCCACGGCATAACTGATCACCTGCCCGGGGCTTACCCGAAGCGTCTTGCTGGAATAGCTGCCGCCAGCACCACCGCCGCCTCTGGCTTGGGTGTTCGCGCCTGAAGTCGCTCCGTTGTAGGCGGATCCACCGGCGCCGCCACCGCCCCATGCCTGAATGGTCGCGCTGTAGACACCTGCGGGTACGGTCCAGCTTCCCGAAATGGAATCTTTGATCACGACGGGGGCATTGATGGTGGCCGGAATGAAATTCGCGGTAATCGCCTTGCTGGCCGTCATCCAAACGGTGAGTGGGTTGTCGGTGCCTGAGGCATCGCCAGTCCAGTGCGAAAAGACGAAAAGACCTGGCTTGGAGATCGCCCTCAGCTCGACCGGACTCATCTCCAGGTGGGTGGCTTGGCTTGGGTTTTTGGTGATAGATCCTTCGTTCGCATTGGCACTTGCGGTGAGCGTGAGGTTCTGTGGGTCGTCGAAGAGCATGTATTGCGCGAACTCGTTCGTTTGGAAGTAGGTCGTGAAATTCGCTGCGGTGAGCAGTGTCTGACCGATGGTGATATTCTTGAAAATAAGACCGCCAAACCATGGTGTTTCCTGGCAGCCTAGCAGTTTTTGTTTCACTCCATTGATCGGTGGTTCAATTGAGATGTTTTCGAACTTGATGCCTCTGTAGCCCTCACCAGGGATGGTATTACCCGCGTCGGTTTCAAAATTCACCAGATTGATGGCCGACATATTCGAGCGCTTGTCGTGAAAGCGGAAATTCCTAATCGTGACATCGATGTCTCTGACATTCTCTCCAGTGGAATTTCCGTTGCCACCACGCAGTTGAAAGCCTCCTCCATTCGACCCACTTGCAGTCCGCAAGCGATTGTAGATGACATCGCAATCTTCCAGCACGATTGCTTTTGTCGTCGGGATGGTGGCCATGTGAAAGAGGGCGGCATTGACATCCTTCCAGAAGGTGAGTCGTCTTCTATCTCCTTTGCAATAGGATGCGTCATCTGCTGTCCGCAAGAAGCAATCCTCCGCCTCGGCGTAGGCTCCAATCCCGTCTCCATTCGCGCGCCATGTGATCACCTTTACCCAACGGAATCGGTTAAGGTCGGCAGGAGCATCAGCGCCTTGCCATCCTTCGAGCCTTTGAGAATGGTTGGCGGTATCCATCACCGTGATTCCTTCGATTCCGACACTGACTCCATCATCAATGGTAATAGCGACATCTGAGAAATCGCTATAAGGCACAGGATTGTAGAGATAGTGTTGGTAGGGAACTCCGGAAAGGGTGCCGTATCCGTTGATCTTGATCCCATCGCCGCGGGCGCGGAAGGGAGCCGCAGAGACGTTGTAGTTATTTAAAGTTCCGAAGACAATCGCGTCACCGGGGATATAGTAAGTCTTTCCTGGGTGAATCTTGAAGTTAACGCCGATCTGGTGGACACCCGGCTCGAAAATCATGGTGTCGAACGTGGCAGGATCCGGAGTAGAAACCACGCCGGGCATCATTTGATGGGTTCTTGGTGCTAACGGATCCGGCTTCGTCATCATCGGGTTCGCGAACAAGGTGATTCCATGAACGGGAGCATTCCCGGGCATTGGATTGATTGCTGCGTTGTGATCATCCATCTGGCCATTGATATCGATGACGATTTGGCAGGGGTTATTGATGGTGAAATAGACCTTGCCGTTCAGATCGGGTAGATCGGTGACCTTGTAGGCGGGATGAACGGCTGAGCTAACGATGGACAATGATCCATTCAGTAGGGTGCCGCCAATTTTTGAGATTTCCACCTCCACAGGCGAATTCGGGCTCATCTCAATATTCGCATAAGTGTGACTCCATCCACCCGTGAGCTTCTGATAATTCTGAATAACAACAGGCGAGGTCGAGCCATCGGTGCGGGGGATATCTTCTATTTCCGTAGCTCGGTTGTAGGTGTAATTGGCAAAACACTGGATCCACTGACCATCGGTCGCTGCAGACTTCACGCGGATTTCATAGATGTCCGATTTTACGTTGAGCCTAATTTCATTTTGTGGGTTGATTCCGGGTTTGACTGCAACCAGAGGAGTCTGCGTGGCGTGATTGGGAACATCGGTATAAACAATAAGTTCTTCGATGCCCGATGCATACTCCGCCATCGATGGTGTTGAGGAAATGAGACCACCGAGGAGCGATGGCATGCTCAAATAGGCGAGGCCGAAAAGGCCGATTGTTTTGGAGAAGAGGCTCATGGGAAATGTAGGAATTTGGCGGAGTCAGGTTTAAAAAGATGTGGCGGCGGAACTCTATTTTAAGTCAGGCACTCTGAATGCCTGCTGGCCAGTTGGCGGCCCTCCAGGCGAAGTTGCTGATGATTGATTGATTGATTGATTCATCATCACCGTAGACTTCGGCCAGACTTGGTGATTGTTCTGAACATCCACGATCAAGACTTTCATTGGATACCCTTCCAATTGTGAATTATTTCATGAAAGTTTCACCCTATAGTCAAAAGGCTAACGCGGACGTTGGCACTCGTGCGTGCACACATCCATGAAATCAATCTGTGAAAGTCTGAGTCATCCCGAGACGAGCCAGGGAGAGCAGCCGGAGGTGACTGCCTCGTCGCGAGGCGGACCAGAGATCCCAAATCCAAGTGAACCCGTTTCGGTTTGCAACGAGTCCGGGGATTGATGTCCATATGTTATTTTTTACCAAGTCCGTCTGAAAGTGACGCCTGCTTGTCTAGGAGACGTAACACGCCGAGGAAACTTAGCGGCAGGTGGTCAAGTAATTCTCAACGCCCATGGATCATTCACCACGCAATTTCAGGAAACGCGGTTACGAGCGAGTGATCCCGAATCTCCGATCCAGCTCTTTCATGCTGAATTCTGTGAGCGTCGGGCGACTATCGGAGGCGCAGTAAGGAAGCTCGCAACGGAATAACTCGATCAGTAGCGGCTGCGTCTCGGCGAGCTTCGGCATCACCAACGCTGCGGCTCTTTTCGCCAAGATCCGTGCTAACCGATCCAAGGCAAATCTCGCTCCAGGCGCGGAATCGTGGAGCAGTTCATCCATCAATCCACCCAGAAATGGCCGTGGATCCATCATCGGCAGACAGGCAGGCAGACTACTGACTCGTAACGTATTTCCGCCGAAGGCCTCCACCTCGATTCCAGCTTCCTGCAAGGCCATGCGCTCGCGCAAAACGAGATCCAGATCGCGCGGATCGAGTTCCAGCAGAACCGGAACGAGCAGACCTTGCGTTTCCAAAACTCCGCCGCCGTGGTGGATGAGTTTCTCGTAAAAGATCCGGTCCCACGCGGCCTTCGGATCGAACAAGACCAAGCCATCCTCGCTTTCTAAAATGACGAAACGCTGATGCAACATGCCGACGATGCGGAAGTCTGGGGCGTTGCTTTGCGGCAGTAGTTCATTTTCTGGAGAAATGACGAGGGACGAGTTCTCCTCTGATTTTTCCTCTGAAATCGGCAACTCGCGTTGGGGTATTTGAAAATAGATTTTCGCTGGAGCGGGCTCACTCGGCCTCTCATCCATCGGAATTTCCACCGCCCGCTGAGGCACTTTCGGCGCCACTGGCCGCAAACCGATGGCGACGGCTTCCAAAATCGCATCTCGCACATCGACAGGGCGATGGAACCGCACTTCGCGCTTCGCCGGATGGACGTTTACATCGACGAGTGATGGCTCCAGCCCGATCCATAGCCACGCCGCCGGGTGCATTCCATCGGCGACGGCGCCACGAAATCCCTCAGCGAGCGCGCGGGAAATCACCGCGTCTTCCACCGGTCTGCCATTGAGAAAAACGAACTGATGCCGCCGTCCCCTACGCGCGTGGCTGGCGGGTAGCAAGTAGCCCTCGACGGAAATCCCATCGCCACGGGTGAGCGGCAGCGGGATGAGTTCTCGCGATAAATCATTTCCTAACAATTGGCGCACGCGATCCACCGCTTTCGCCGCAGCCGGTAAATCAAACACCTCGCGATCATCCCGCCGCAGGCGAAATCTCACCTGCGGCGCGGCCAATGCGTGAAGCCGCAACTGATGCTCGACATGGGCCGCCTCGGTCGTTTCCGCCCGGAGAAACTTCCGCCGGGCGGGGATGTTATAGAAAAGCGCCTTCGCCTCGATCACGGTTCCCGGAGCACAACCGGCGTCTCGCACGTCGCGGACTTTTCCGCCATCCACGAAGATTTCGGTGCCAGCGACCGCGTCCGTTTCCCGAGTCACGAGGCGAAATCTGGAAACACTGGCGATGCTGGGCACGGCTTCCCCGCGAAAGCCGAGCGTCAGAATCGCCGCTAAATCTCCCGATGTCCGCAGCTTACTCGTCGCGTGGCGCTCCAGTGAGAGCAGCGCGTCTTCACGCGACATTCCGCAGCCGTCATCACTGACGCGGATCAAGGCCGTGCCGCCGCGATCGATTTCCACCCGGATTTCCAGCGCCCCCGCGTCGATGCTATTTTCCACCAATTCTTTCACCACCGAGGCCGGGCGCTCGACCACCTCGCCCGCAGCCACTTGGCTAGCGAGAATATCGGGGAGCACGCGGATTTTCGACATCGGGACAGGAGGCTACTCAAGCAGCGATGACTGGCGAGTGCGGAATCGTCGCTCCCGTTGCTTTTCCCTTCCCTCCACATTCCTTGAAATTTTTCCGTTGGCGAGGTTCGACCTGCCGTCGCAAGCTCTCCACCAAGTCATTTCAATATGCCAGATCCCACCGAACCCGCCATCATCGCCACTCTCAGCGCGGCTCTAGGAATTTTCGCCATGACCGCGATGGCCCTGAAATGGCTTGGGAAAAGTGAACCCATCAGGAACCCGGTTCCAGATTTCCCGCCGCCTTTACCGATGAAAGGAGTGCCGACGTGGTTTTATCAGCCACTGGATCTACTCGGTCTGGGCTTCATTTACCTCGCCTTCTCCGGCCTCATCATCGCCTCGCTCAGAATGCCGGAAACTGCCGGAAAAGTGATGGAGCCTGCTGACTTAATCGGTTCCATCGCATTTCAATTCATCATCGCAGCGATCGTCACGGGATTTGTCATCCACCGCGTCCGTCCGGTGGAATGGCTCGGCTTGAAATGGCAGCGTTGGCCCTTGGCGTTTTTGATCGCTCCAGCAGCGGTTTTCCTAATGTGGATCATTCTCGGCGGACTCGGGGCGCTGGGCTACATGAAATGGATCGAGTCACTCGGCGTGGAGGCGATGCAGGACTCAGTCAAGCTACTCCAAGAAACGAAAGATCCCGTCGTTCTCGCGCTCATGGTCTGCGCCGCTGTCATCGCGGCACCCGTCTGTGAGGAAATCGTTTTCCGCGGTTATCTCTATCCCGCTGCCAAGAAATTTGCCGGACCTTGGGTCGCGGGACTTTGTTCGGCACTCGTTTTTTCCGCCGCTCACGGCAGCCTCGTGGCCTTGCTGCCAATCTTCATTCTCGGCTGTCTACTCGTCTTTATTTACGAAAAAACGGGTTCACTATGGGCACCCATCGCGGTCCACTTCTGCTTCAATGGAGCGACCGTCGGACTCCAGCTCGCGATTCGTTATTTTAAAATCCCACTCGATTTCGCGCCGTGAAAACTCTCCGCGACATCGGCGAAGACGCCTTGATTGCGCGCCTCATCGGCCTCGTCCCCTTGGATGAAAATTCCGCTGCGCGACCCGGCGACGACTGCGCGGTCATCGACCAAGGCGACGATGTCTTGCTGCTTTTAAAAACCGACGCGCTCGTCGAGCAAGTGCATTTCCTGTCCACCGCGCCAGCTCGCTCCGTCGGCTGGAAGGCGGTCGCTCGTGTCGTTTCAGACTTCGCGGCGATGGGTGGACGGCCGAATCATTTCCTCGTCACCTTGGCGCTGCCGCCGGAAACCACCGTCGCTTGGGTGGAAGATCTCTATCGCGGGATCGGCGATTGCTTGGAGAAATCCGGCAGCGTCCTCGTCGGCGGGGAAACTTCCAGCGTCCCGACGGGTTCCGCCGCCGTCATTTCCATCGCTGCGACGGGTAGCGTTCTGCGCGAGAATTTGGTCCTCCGCTCGACAGGTAGGCCCGGCGACGCACTTTTCGTCACCGGGCGGCTCGGCGGCTCGATCCATGGCAAGCATCTGGCTTTCACCCCGCGCCTGCGGGAGGCAGATTGGCTCGTTTCCCATTTCAAGCCCACCGCGATGATGGATCTATCAGACGGCCTCGCCCAAGATCTTCCGCGCCTCGCCGCCGCTTCTCATTGCGGATATTTCATTGAGGAAACATCGCTGCCACTGACTCCCGGCTGCACCCCAGCCCAGGCTCTCGGCGATGGCGAAGACTTCGAGATTCTATTCGCCATGGCTCCTGAAAAGTCAGACCGACTTCTCGCCGCTTGGCCATTTCCTGAAGTTCCACTCACTTGCATCGGCGGACTCACCGCCTCAGGAAATCGCCAAGCGCTCATCGGCGGCTGGGAGCACTT
>JANORE010000159.1:0-3780 GCA_031415155.1 Akkermansiaceae bacterium
ATAATTTCCAAGTCCCCGCCCGTACTCACGGGGCGGATCACTCGCCGCTGGCCCCCCTTTCAATCCACGATCTAACGGTCGCCTATCATCGCAAGCCAGTGCTCTGGGATGTGGACTTAGAAGTGCCTGCGGGAAAGTTGATAGGCATCGTCGGTCCCAATGGCGCGGGTAAGAGCACGCTGATCAAGGCGGTGCTGGACCTGCTACCCCGGGCCTCCGGGCGAGTGACGATTTTCGGGAAATCCTACAAGGAAAGTCGCTCACGCGTCGGCTACGTGCCACAGCGAGAAAGCGTGGATTGGGATTTCCCGGTCAGCGCGCTCGATGTGGTGGCCATGGGACGCTACGGGAAAATCGGTTGGTTCCGGCCAGTCACCCGCAGTCACAAGGATGCCGCCATGGAAGCACTCGACCGCGTCGGCATCGCCAATCTTGCCCACCGCCAAATCAGCCAACTTTCCGGTGGCCAACAGCAGCGCGCCTTCCTTGCAAGAGCACTGGTGCAGGATGCAGATCTCTATCTGATGGACGAACCCTTCGCCGCCGTGGATGCGGCGACGGAGATGGCGATCGTCGGCTTACTGCAAGATCTCCGCTCAAGAGGAAAGACTTGCCTCGTCGTTCATCATGATTTGCAAACCGTGCGCGAGTACTTCGATGAGGTCATTTTGATGAATATGCGCATCGTCGCCCATGGCCCCACAGAGACTACCTTTACCGAGGAAAATCTCCGGAAAACCTACGGCGGAAAACTCACTCTGCTCGGCGAGGCCGCACAAGCCGTCGTCTCAAGGCGCTGAATTTCCCCACTCACATGCCATTTCTAAAAACCGTCTTGCTCGCTTGCGCCTTCTGGCTTTTTGCCGTCGTGGGTTCGCCAGTGACGGCTGCCTCTGGCGATGGATATTCCGGGTCACGCGGCAACACCATCACCGACCGCTCCATCGCCTGGCCTACTGCGGATGAGTGGCTGCGCGTCGTCAGCCTGCGGGACTACAACACTCGAGTCGTCCTCACTGGCACGACCTTGTTAGGATTTGCCGCCGGAGTGCTTGGCTGTTTCACCTTGCTACGGAAACGCGCTCTGATGGGAGATGCGCTAAGCCACGCGACGTTGCCGGGCATCGGCCTCGCCTTCATGTTTTCTGTGCTGGCGGGCGGCACGGGTAAATCACTGCCCATTCTGTTAGCAGGTGCGGCGATCAGCGGAGTGCTTGGGCTAGCGATGATCCTGCTGATCCGGAATCTAACAAGGCTCAAAGAAGACACGGCGCTCGGCATCGTCCTCAGCGTCTTCTTCGGCGCGGGAGTCGCGGTGCTCGGCGTGGTACAGCGCATGGGCCAAGGCCACGCCGCCGGGCTGGAATCATTCATTTATGGAAAAACCGCGTCGATGGTCGCCAGCGATGCACAATTGATCGCTTGGGTCGCCGCGTTGGTCGTCGTCGCCTGCGTGCTGCTTTTTAAGGAATTTCGCCTGATCTGCTTCGATGCAGAGTATGCCAAAGCGCAAGGCTGGCCCACTGTCTTGCTGGACGTAGCGATGATGGCACTCGTCATCGTCATCACCGTCATCGGACTTCAGGCCGTCGGGTTGATTTTGATCATCGCGCTACTCATCGTGCCTGCCGCTGCCGCGCGGTTTTGGACGGAGCGGCTAGTGGTGATGTTAGTCATCGCGGGCTTCATCGGAGCCGCCAGTTCGCTGACAGGCTCCGCGATTAGTGCTCTGCTACCCAATTTCCCCTCGGGCGCGATGATCGTGCTGATGGCCACCCTATTTTTTCTCATCAGCATGTTCCTCGGGGCCGAGCGCGGGGTGCTCATCCGCTGGGCGGCCCGCCGCGCGTTCGAGCGGAAAGTCCGCCGCCAGCATCTGCTGCGCGCCATTTTCGAACTTACTGAGGGCGACGAACTCGACATAGGCTCGCTCGTGACACCCGTGCCTTTTCAAGATCTGTTAGCCATCCGTTCTTGGTCTGCGGGATTGCTCGGCGGTGAAATCCGCCGTGCGGTGGGCGAAGGTCTTGTCATTGATACCCACACTGGAGGCAGGAAAATCAAACTCACCCAGCAAGGCTTCCGCGAAGCCGCCCAAGTCGTCCGCCAGCATCGGTTATGGGAACTCTATCTCATCACCCATGCCGACATCGCCCCCAGCCATGTGGACCGAGATGCAGATGCCATCGAGCACGTGCTCGGTCCGGACATGATGGCGGAGCTTGAGGCGCTGCTCACCCCTGCCGGAGTCCCCGCTAGCCCGCACCTTCTCGAAACTCAAGCCAGCCCCGAACACTGAAGTCATGATCACACGTATGTTAGAAAGCCTGTCTGACTGGAACTGGGCGCTGGACGGCTGGATCATCGCCGCCGGAGCGCTCTGCGCGATGGCGAGTGCCTTGTTAGGTCCGTATCTCGTCCTGCGGAAAATGAGCATGATGGGCGATGCGATCAGCCACGCCGTCTTACCCGGCCTCGCCATCGCCTTTCTCGTTTCCGACAGCCGCGCCAGCCTGCCGATGTTCATCGGTGCGGCCATCGTCGGCTTGCTCACCGCCATTTTCACGGAATGGATCCGTAGCTTCGGTAAGGTGGATGAAGGCGCCAGCATGGGCGTCGTTTTCACTGGCCTCTTCGCACTCGGTCTGGTCCTCGTCGTCCAGGCGGCCGACAAGGTGGATCTCGATCCCGGCTGCGTGCTCTACGGCGCGATCGAAATGACCCCGCTCGATACCACGACTTTCCTCGGCTTCGATGTCCCGCGCGTGGTCATCACGCTCGGTGCAGTGGCTTTGCTCAATCTGGCCAGCATCCTCATGTTTTATAAAGAGCTGAAAATTACCTCCTTCGATCCCGCACTGGCGACCACGCTCGGCATCAGCTCACGACTCATGCACTATCTGCTCATGACACTCGTCGCCGTCACCGCCGTCGCCTCATTTGAAGCAGTAGGAAATATCCTCGTCGTCGCCATGCTTATTGTCCCCGCTGCCGCCGCTTACATGCTTACCGATCGGCTCAGCGTGATGATTTTCCTCAGCGTGATTTTCGGAATCGCCTCCGCCGTGCTCGGCCACCTCGGCGCGATCATGATACCGCCTGCCTTCGGCTACCAAAGCACCACCACCGCCGGGATGATGGCTCTAGCCGCCGGGATGCTCTTCGTCATTGCCGCGCTCTGCGGGCCACGCCACGGCATCATCACCAAGCTTATCCAGCGCCGCCGCTTGTCTGCGGAGATCGCCGCCGGACGCATGGATTTCGAGGCGACATTCTCCAGAGAATCTAAAAAAGCAAATCCAGGAAAACGCGTTACCATTTGAATCAGCTCCCCGCTCTGGCAGCGGGAGGCACATCTGCCGATCAACCAGCACCAATCCGTTTTAATGTTTTAACGGAGAAAAATCCGCTTCCTGCAGATTCCAATCACTACTGAATGAAAAGTGACTTGGCAGGGACTTTTTGACCAACTCAATGGGGCATCAGATCGTGTAAAAATAAATAGAGAATTCCAATTGTTTTTCGCCGGAAACGTCTATGGTTGTCTATTGATCATTTTGCATTCTAAGCAAAAGCAAATGATAACCCATTCGTCTAACAGGTAGATTGTTCGATTCTATGAAAAAAAATCTATTGATCAAAATCGTCCTCATTTTTGCCCCTGCAGGAGTTTTGGTGTCCTGTTCCACACAAACAAATACTCGGACCATTATCGTCCCAGTATCATCCCATGCCAATTCTTCAGTTTCTAGCCAGATCCACGGAGCCGTAAATTCCTAC
>JANORE010000160.1:0-3856 GCA_031415155.1 Akkermansiaceae bacterium
CCATCGCCCGAGATCCAGATGATTCTATATTTGTCCAAGATCGGTCCCCAAGAAGCATCACCATGAGTAGCCCCACCCGAGTTATTATGGGAAATCAATCCATAAGTCTCATTTGGATCGAAGTTAATAGGCAGTCTAACTGCAAAATTCCGTGTGTTTAAATCGACGGTGTAGTCGATCGAGGTAGGGTATAAACTGAGGTTAAAACCATGTCCAGGAACCAATGCCCCAAGGGTGCGAGTCGTCGATTGAGCGGGGAAATCTAGAGAAATACGAAGACTGCCGGCCCCTGTGAAATAGCTGCCGTATGTGGCATGACTGGAGTTATAGATCCCTACGGGTAAATTACTGGAACCTGCGATTCGCAGACTGCGGACGTTATTAATCGATGCGAAGTTCAGATTCAGAGTGGCTCCTGCTGCAATGACTACAGCAGCAGATTCAGAAAGATTCGTAGAAAGGCTAAGTGTGCCTGCGGCTACCGTGGTAGTGCCCGTATTGCCTAATGAGCCGGAAAGAGTCAATACGCCTGCCCCACTTTTTGTTAAATTGCCAGGGCCTGAAGTGCTCGAAGTCATGGTCACGTTCGTGCTATTCGTAAATTCGAGTAAGCCGGCGTTGATAATAAACTGGTTGGCACTCTGAGCAGAGAGATTGTTGAGAATCTGAGTGCCAGCCCCATTTTTCACGAATTGGACATTCCGTGATGCATTGCCAGTGGCGATCGAGCCCGAGTAGGTGCCGCTACCGCCGTCCATTCCGATATGCAGTTGCTGGGCGCCACCATACTGCGTGCTCAGTGAAATGGATCCGGTGCCAGCGAGTGCCTCCACGTAGACGGGGCTTCCGTCCCATAGATTCAGAATACCGTTCAATTGCAGATCTGCCTTATTTACCGTCCACACCCCTCGCGACCACCCGCCGTTAATCAATTCCACCCCGGCATCGATGGTGATGATTCCTCCGGTCATGGCGAATTCAGTATTTGCAGTGGCGGATGAGGTGGCGAGGTCGATGATCGAGTTTGCATCCGCAGAGATTCGTAGGTTGCCGTTGCCTAGGTATCGGTTTTGCGGATTGTCCGTGTTGATGATGACGGTTGTGCCAGTGGTGTTAAGATCTGCAGCATTCACTAAAGGAGGCACTAAAATAGCGGTGATCTGCAACAGGGCTGATAGGAGGTTTGGGCTTGGAGTCATAACTTTGAGCAATCGCTGAAGCGTGATATGGAGGGTTTTATATCGAGGACAAAAATATCTGTATTTTCCATCTTTGTCTATCGTGTTCATCAGCAAATAAAAAATCTCAGATGGCGTCGAATACCATGACTGCTGAGAAGCAGGAGTTAAAAAAAGATAATCGTGACAGCAAGGAGGAGACCCAGATGAAAGGAAATCAATACCTCCGTGTGGCCAGTTCAAACATCCACTTCTGACAGATGCTGATTTCTTGCTGAACTTGTCGAAAGTGAGCTAATCGAAATACGCGACGCCTGCCTCGAAGATGGGTTGATGCTTGTTGCCGGGAATGTTCTTGGCGACTTGGGTTCCGCTGCGTTCGGTGTGGCCCATTTTTCCGAAAACTTTGCCGCAGGGGCTGGTAATCCCTTCGATGGCGGCGAGTGAGCCGTTCGGGTTGACGGTGATGTCCATGCTGGGCGCACCTTGGGAATCGCAGTATTGGGTGGCGATCTGGCCGCTGGCGGCGAGCTGGGCGATGACTGCGTCTGAGGCGTGAAATTTTCCCTCACCATGCGAAAATGGGATGCGATGGATGTCGCCGACTGAGCTGCTAGCCAACCACGGGGAAAGGGTGCTGACGACGCGGGTCTGGGCGTAGCAAGAAATATGGCGGGCGATGGAATTGTGGATGAGCGTCGGCGCATCGGCTGCGGCGTCGCGGATTTCGCCATAGGGAACGAGGCCGGTTTTGATGAGAGCTTGGAAGCCATTGCAGATCCCGAGAATGAGTCCGTCGCGGTTTTTCAAAAGGTCCATAATCGCATCCGACACGCGTGGGCTGCGAATGATGGTGGCGATGAATTTCGCGGAGCCGTCCGGTTCGTCGCCCGCGCTGAAGCCGCCGGGGAACATGAGGATTTGTGAATTACGAATTTGCTTGGCGAGCGCGGTGAGGGATTCCTCGATGTGCAAAGCGGTTAGGTTTCGGAAAACGAGAATCTCGGGATTCGCCCCTGCTTCGCGGAAGGCTTTGGCAGAGTCGAATTCGCTGTTCGTTCCAGGGAAGGTGGGGATTAAGACTCGGGGTTTCGATGAGTGCGAAGCGAGCCGTGAGTGGTGAGTCGTAGAAGAATTTTGAAACGCCAAGTCGCCTAGATCACCAAGGGAAGAGGTGATTGATTGAGTGGGGTAAATGGGTTCTAGAGTTGCGGTCCACGCGGCTTGGAGTGCAGGGAGAGAATGGGATTGCCCGTTGAGGATGAGGGCGGGGGAGGCGGTGGTTTGGCCGATGATTTCCGCGTGGAGAGAGGTCGGGAGAGGCTCGGCGTGCTCGATGAGGAAGGCGAAGTAGCGTTCCTGATAGAGAGCGTGAGTGGTGTTGATTTCTGCGCCGATGTGGTTGCCAAATGCCATTTTCGCGAGAGCGGCGGCGATGCCAGCTTGGCCGATGTGGTGGAGTGAGAGAATTTTTCCCGCCGAGTTGATGGCGTGGAGTTGCTCGGCGACTTCGCGGAGTTTTACGAAATCCGGGAGGTGATCGGCGTCGCGTGGGATTTCTACTAGGGAAATCGTAGAACCCGATTTTTTAAACTCCGGGGAAAGCGCGAGGCTGGCCAGGCCGGGGGCGAGAGCGAAGGAAACGAGCGTCGGTGGGACATCGAGCTCGTTGAAGGAGCCTGACATCGAGTCCTTGCCGCCGATGGCTGCGAGGCGCAGCGAGTGCTGGGCTTGGTAAGCTCCGAGCAGTGCGGCAAATGGCATTCCCCAGCGGGTGGCGTCCGTGCCGAGCCGCGGGAAATATTCTTGCAGCGTGAGCCGGATGTCGGTGAGGCGTGCTCCGGCCGCTATCGCTTTGCAGACGGATTCCGTGACGGCGTAAAGCGCACCGTGGAAGGGGGACCATGAGGAAATCCGAGGATCGAAGCCCCAGCTCATGTAAGTACAAACGTCAGTCTCGCCCTCTAACAATGGCAACTTGGCGACCATCGCATCCGGCGGAGTGAGCTGCTTGTCACCACCGAAGGGCCAGAGCACCGTACCTGCGCCGACGGAACCGTCGAAGATTTCCCCGAGACCTTTCTGGGAGCAGAGGTTGAGGGAGGATAAGTGGGCAGTGAGGTCAGAGGGAGAAGGCTGGGTTTGGCGGTTGGAAACCGCCGCCACATGGACTTTTGCGGTTTGCTGGACGCCGTTGGTATCGAGAAATTTACGGGAGAGATCGACGATGGTTTTTCCGCGCCATTTCATGATGAGGCGGCCGCTGTCGGTGACATTGGCGACGTGGCGGCACTCCAAGTTTTCGCGGTCGGACTCGGCGATAAAGTAAGCGATTTCTGAGGCGTCAACGCAGATGGCCATGCGTTCTTGGGACTCAGAAATGGCGAGTTCGGTGCCGTCGAGGCCGTCGTATTTTTTGGAAACGGCGTCGAGATTGATTTCGAGTGATGGCGCGATTTCTCCGATGGCGACAGAGATACCGCCTGCGCCGAAGTCGTTACAAATTTTGATTTTGCGCGTCAGCTCCGGGTTACGGAAAAGCCGCTGGATTTTACGCTCGGTGGGAGCATCGCCCTTTTGGACTTCTGCTGAGTTTTCGAGTGCGGTGTCGGTATGTTCCTTGGAGGAGCCGGTCGCGCCACCGACTCCATCGCGGCCTGTGCGACCGCCGATGAGGA
>JANORE010000161.1:0-2102 GCA_031415155.1 Akkermansiaceae bacterium
ATAACAATTCGGATTTAAACGGCTGCTGGGGAAACATCCAGCGGGAAGAGTCAGTTTTTTTGAAGCCGGGTCCGCACTTTAAATCCGACAACAAAAATGACGGCCCGACTGATCATCCCTAGGGAAAAACCCATTAACCCAGAGGCATCTCAGTCGAACCGCCCTGTCTTGCGACAAAAAATATAAAGCACCTGCCATGCCAACTTACCACACTAAAAATATTATAACGATTCAGGTCCAACGCACAAAAATCATTACGGACCGAAATAAACGAGATTTAGGACGACGACCAGCACTCCTCCTTTGCAGCGAGACGCGCCGCCAACGATGCCAGCCAAGGTGGTCGCGTCATTCAAATGCCGAAACGCGGCTGAGCATGACTCTCCCCTTTCCCATCTTGCCACGAGCTGCAAGAGTGCCTACGAGGCTGACGCTCTTGCAGAACCATGTCTAGGCAGCGCAGCGATTTCCTTGAGCCGCATTCCCACGCTGGCGATGGCATCAATGGCGGGTTTGAGCTCAAGGCCAAGCTCCGTAAGACGATATTCTACCGTGGGTGGTGAGGTGGAGATTTGCTCGCGAACGAGGATGCCGAGGTCGGTGAGTTCGCGGAGTCGTTTGGTCAGCATCTTGGAGGAAATACCCACCAGATCGTGCTTAAGCTCGGTGAAGCGACGCGGACCCGCAGCGAGATACCAGATGAGGTTCGGTGTCCATGCGCCACCCAGATACTTCATGCAGGTGTTGAGCGGACAGGACTCTGGTGGCGGCGGCACGAGGCTTTTTCTTCTTGGAACCATGGTGGTGTGGGTGAGTTACCAAATGGAAACTGGATTCTTCGCGACTGAAAAGCTTGTTGGTTTACAAAGGTAACTCCCGAACTAGAAATCCACGCCTACCTCTAAATCAACCTCAATTTATGCAAACTCTATCCGTCACTGAAGCCATCGAATCCCGCCGCTCCATCAAACATTATGATCCAGCTCACATCATGCCGGATTCTGACATCGCCGAGCTGATGCGGCTCACCAAGCTCACACCGTCATCCTTCAACATGCAGAACTATCGTTTCGTGCTCGTGAGAGACGCCGACCTACGGCGGGAAATCCGGGCGGCAGCGTGGGATCAAGCACAGGTGACGGAGTCCTCATTATTAGTCGTGATGTGCGCGGATCTCGCAGCGCACACCCGGAATCCCGCGCGCTACTGGAGCCATGCGCCGCAGCCAGTGCAGGATTTCCTCGTCCCGGCGCTGATCCCATTTTACGAAGGTAAACCAGAGCTCATCCGCGACGAAGCCATGCGCTCCATCGGCCTCGCTGGCACGACGTTGATGTTGGCGGCTCGTGGCATGGGTTATGATTCTTGCCCAATGATCGGCTACGATCCTGAGGCGGTGGCCAAGCTCATTCATCTCCCAGAAGATCATACGGTGGGCATGATGATCACCATCGGTCAAAAAGTGGGCGATGTCTGGCCGCGTGGTGAACGCCTGCCAGATTCCGAGGTCGTGATCACCGATCGTTTTGTCTAAAAGCGAACACATTCCATCTCTCGCGTTGACGTTTTACCTGACGCTTAGGAAATTTCGGATTTTATTTATTCTTCAAAAGTATCCGCATCCAATAGCTGTTGAATCCTTCCTAAAAGATAGCGCGGTGAAATCCGAAACGCTTTAGCTAATCCAAAAAGCGCGTCCAGAGTTGGTGAACATTTACCGTGCTCCAGATCTGAGATGTAGCTTCTGCCTAGGCCAGATTTTTCGGCGACGTCATCCTGCGTAAACTTTAGACGCTTACGGCGATCCAATAAAACGGATGCCGTAGCTTTTCTTAACCGCGCTGTATCCGCCAAACTCAATCTCGACAGGATAGCAAGTCAAACTCTTCAATGTCTTTGACGGTATTCCGACATTTCAAATTCTTATTGTTCGATCACAAAGTGGATATTTCCTTTGATTTAAAAGGAAATATCCCGTGTTTTTCATGAACTAATAGTTTATCGACCAAAAAATTCTAGACTTCCGAAAAAACATCTCAAGGATTAGCCCAAGTTTTTAGCTTATTTAAATTTCTAAATTTCAAACTTCCTCATGAAATCAC
>JANORE010000162.1:0-1838 GCA_031415155.1 Akkermansiaceae bacterium
TCGCATGAATCTCTTTCAAGAATCCCGGCTCACGCTGCGTTTAGCCTTTCCACTGATCATCGGTCAAGTGAGCCAAATGTTGTTGGGCGTGGTAGATACCGTGATGGTCGGGCATCTGGGAGTGACGGAATTGGCGGCACTGACCTTTGCCAATTCATTGTTTTATGTGCCATTTATCTTCGGTGTCGGCCTGCTTACCAGTATTTCGGTATTCACCTCGAATGCACGCGGCGCGGATGATCCGCAAGAGGCTCGAAGTACTTGCCGTCACGGGCTTTATCTTTCGCTCATCTTGGGATTTTTACTTTTTGGAATCGCGTGGATCATTTCCATGAATTTGGAGATTTTCCGGCAACCGGAAGCCGTTACCGTCCGGACCACGGTATTTTTCCGCATCTTAATGGCTTCGATGATTCCTGCTTTGGCATCGATCGCATTAAAAGACCATGCGGATGCGCTCAATCGTCCGTGGCCCCCGTTCTGGATTTTCCTCGGCGGCGTGGCCATGAATATCGTGCTGAACTGGATCATGATTCACGGGAAACTCGGTTGCCCGGCGTTCGGGTTCGAAGGCGCAGCGTGGGCAACATTGATTTCTAGAATCGCCATTCTGGTAGGTATGTTTGTATGGCTAAACGGTGCGGCGGATTTGAAAGAATGGGTGCCTTACCGATGGATTGCGGCATTGGATCTACCAGATTTCAAGCGGTTGGTAACAGTCGGGTTTCCAGCCAGCATCCAGATGGGTTGTGAGGTTTCTGCGTTTTCCGCTGCTGGATTGATGATGGGGCACTTCGGGCCGGGAGCCATGGCGGCGCATCAGATCGCCATCTCGCTGGCGGGCACGGCATTCATGATTCCGCTCGGACTGTCCATGGCACTTACGGTCAGAATCGGTGCCGCAGACGGTGCGGATGAATCGTGGCGGCTGCGACCGATTGTGATTTCGGGTTGGCTGTTGGGCATCGGTTGCGCCCTCGTCAGTGCGACCGTTTTTCTCTGTTGTGGGGGCTTCTTGGCGTCGCTTTTTGTCAACCCGGCGGATATGAGTTCGCCGCAAGTGATCGCGATTACCGCATCACTTCTCGTCATCGTCGGCGTGTTCCAGTTAGTTGATAGCTTGCAGGTTTGCTCATCCGCGATGTTGCGAGGGCTACAAGATACTCGTGTTCCGGCGATGATTGGTTTCGCAGCATATTGGCTGATCGGACTGCCGATCAGTTTCGTTCTCGCTTACCCATTTCACATGCAAGCACGAGGAGTCTGGTGGGGGCTAGCGGCGGGACTCTTCGTCGCCTGCATCGCCCTAGCACCACGATTATGGAATAAGACAAAAATCGGCCTCCGCGTAGAGTGAGGAGATTGGGAACTGCGATTTGTGTTTTAAGACGGCTAAGATTTTTGGCCGTCTAGCGTCTCGCCGCTCGCTCCAGTTCTTTGAGTCTTTCCTTGTGCCTGGAGGCAGAAATTCCATCGGGTAAATCCGCAGGCTTCGTATGAATGCGGACGAGTCCACGCTCGACAAGGAGTTCTTCTAACCAACGTTTCTTACCATCTTGGATGACCTCGACGAATGCGTGGAATCGCTCATCGTTGAATGGGCTGTCCCACTGGGTGTAGATCGTAAATGGCTGTTTGGCTAACAGACCGAGAGTAAAAGCTTTGCCCTTTTTCCCGATTTCTACGGCCTGCTCGGGAGTGATGCCGCCCATGGCTGCCGCTTGTTGACGAATCCGTTCATGGTTTGTTTGGCCTCCGGGGTAGCTCTTGAAAGCACTTTCTGGAGTATCGACGAAGTAGAGCCGGAACTCGGATTTTTCCCCGTTGGGTAAATTTAC
>JANORE010000163.1:0-2591 GCA_031415155.1 Akkermansiaceae bacterium
GTTCCGATGCGAGGACTGACCCCAGAGACTGCTGACCCCAGAGACTGACCCCAGAGACCCCAGAGAGGTTCTTGGATCGTGGCTGGGAAACGCGGGAAACCTCGAAAAATCAAGACTGAGAGCAATGGAGATCAGCCCTCTTACTTTGCTTTCTCAACTCGTTGGATTCGCGTGATTCTTCCTTAAGTTAGTGCCATTCACTACTGACCCCAAAGATGCTCTCCATCAGGGCCTGATCATGCGGACGCGGGCGAAGCTCGGTAGGCCGAGCAAGGCGCTGTCGCTGCTGGCATTCTCGATGAGAACTAGGTAGCGGAGATAGGTGCCGCTCGGGCTCGATGCGATGGTTTGAGTTAAGCTGCCGTCCACTTGAAAGCTCTGTTCATCCCGCAAATCGCTCCACGTGAGCAAATCGCGGCTGTGCTCGATGGCATAGTCGCAGTCCGTCGCGGCCGCTCTGACTTCGAAGGTGAAATTGTCCACGGTCGGTCCGAAATCACCAATCTCACCAACCTGATAGATTGTTTTTGGCAGGCTTGATCCATCTTTGGGATCGGTGCCGAAAAGATATTCCAGATCATTGGGCACTCCATCGAAGTCGGCGTCGGACTCCCTCGTGTTGTGCGGGGAGACTAGGCCGTTGTCCTGCACCCATGTGGCAAATGTTTCGGCAACCGTGATGACGGCGACCGACACCTCGTAAGTTCCCGAGGCATCGTTGATCTTCAATGCATAAGATCCTTCGTCGGCACTGGTTGCTGCGGGTTTATGATAGATGCCCGACGTAGCTCCGGGAATAACTTTCCCGTTGAGCAACCATTGTAACGCAGCGCCAGCGCGTTGTTCAACGGCGACATGCAGACGGATTTCGCCGCCGTCGGCCACGGTCTGGGTGCCTTGCGGTGTTAGAATCCGAAAGTTAGATTGAGCCGAGTCCGACAAGCGTAATAGCAATTCGTGGGTCAATCGCGAGTCCGTGGTCGCAGGGATGTTAGTCGGACTTCCGGCGGTCGCGGTGGTGGTTAGGGAAATGGGTTCAAGATATGTGGTATTCGTGCTATAACGGATCGTTGCAGCGAAACCGGTGATCGTATCGTCGTTAAGCGGGGCGTGACGCGGAGTGGCCATCAAGCCGCCCGGCACAGGAGCTAAACTGTCACCGATCGCATAGGTGATTCCGCCCGAGTCCGGCCAAGCGAGTAGCAAGTCCCCGCCTTCGAGTGCATCCTGTTTGCCAAAAACAGCCCTAGCAAATCCCGGACCGACAGGCACGCTGGCGGGCAAAAGAACTTGGGCGGTGAAATCGGTCAAAACATCCGGTAGATAGACGATTTGCCCCCCTTGACGCCAAGCCATGCGCAGCGCGGCACCTGACTGAAACATTACCGGCTGTTCGTCCGGGATCCCATTGTTGGTGATTTGCACCGGCGCGGCCCAAACGCCACCGGTCTCACGGACCAACCAGAGTTCGGAATCATCGAGAGTTTCGTAGTTCCCGTCGCTATCTTTGGTAATGACGATCACCGCGTCCGTTAGTCCGATGGTGAAGGGTTTCCAATCGATGATATGGGAAAGTCCGCCCAACGTCTGCACTTCCGGGGACCAGCCGTTATCGAGGCCATCGGCCGCATTGCGAAATTTCCATGTGCGCGAGTGCAGGGTAAGTGGCGTGGTGGCACCCGTGAAGTCAGTCCCATGCGAGCGCGCCCAGAACAAGCGCACTGGCTCGGTTCGGCTGACTTGGGGGATTTTCGCGCCGAAGTCGCACAGGCTGTTAGCGGTCATGCCGAGTTGCGCTCCGACCAAGGTATTTTCGAACGAATTGAATTCTTGAAACCGGAGTTCCATCCCGTTAGCGAATGCTTCGCGGTCCGCTGGCGTGGCCACCGCCTGCGTGGTGCTGTATGACCAAACGATGGATTGCGCATCCTCTCGTCTGGTCCCGGTGGGAGTGGTTAGACGAGCCTTTCCTATCGTCGGTGCGAGGTTGGCGAAATAGGAGTTAGTCAATTGAAAACCGGTCCAGTGATCTGGGGAGTTGGTCGTGCGGTTGACTTTGCGCAAAATGATCTGGGAGGCCGGAGCTGGCTGACCGCTGGTGGGGATCGATGCCACAACAATCGCCGGATCAGTGGAGTTAAGCACGTCGTCCATCATCACGGAAATGTTAGTACCGGGGGGAAGTATTTCCTGAGAGGGAAACGGCGCGGCGGCGGTCTCTGGCTCACTCGTGATGCTGGCTCGACTCGAGTTCATCGCCAATAAGCTGACAGCAGCGGGTGCCACCGGATCGCCGAAGGTGTAATCATGGTTCACTTGTGCGTTCAGCCCGAACAACGATGCGGTGCTACTGAAGTAAAGATGGCCGCCGAGCGATGTCATTTCCACGGTCGGCGCGAGCTGAATGTTCGATTCCAGACCGCCGCCGCCCTCGACTCCCAAATAGAGGAAATCGCGAAACATTTCTGGCAAAATGTGCAGCCGAGCGCTCACATCCACCGCACCGACAATGCCACCGGAAGTGAAGGCCGGAGCAGTATCCAACGCGCTGGCCGCATAGCCGCCACTGGCGCTCAAGCTCAACCGACTGC
>JANORE010000164.1:0-4083 GCA_031415155.1 Akkermansiaceae bacterium
CCCGAACAGCTTGGCATCGCCCGTAATCAGGCGGGCATCCATCAGGGCGGTTTTATTTTGCTGATCTGCCTTCGCCTCCTCAAGACACTCGGCGATGGAGCGGCATGCATGTCCCACCTTGAAGCCGACATCCCATAGCAGATAGAGTAGATTCTGAATGAATTCCTGAAGCGGCAGCGGCAGCTTGGTCGAGGCTCGTGGCAGCAAGAAAAGGAGATCAATGTCGGAGCGCGGATTGAGCGTGCCGCGACCATAGCCGCCAGTGGCGACCAGAGCGATGGGTAGCGGCTGGCCTTGGTTCGCATGGATCGAGGCCTCGTGGATCGAGCCAATAATCGCATCGATCAACGTGGCGCGAGCACGGGCCACTTCCAGACCTCCCGCGCCTGAGCGGTGATATAACAAAATGCGATGTTCTTCGATTTTGATAAACCGCTTATAAAGCTCGATCCGTTCCGCTTGTGAGAGATGTCCTTCCAACGCAGGTTTGAGTGTCGTTCGTGCGTGTTTTTCAAGGTTCTTAAGATGATTCTGCATGGGAAATTTCTAAAGTCGGATTCCGTAATGGGCTGCGGAGTATCCCAGCGGGCTGCCAACGCGGGCGTAGAGTTCCACTAGTCTGGCGGAGTTTTCAAGCAGGTCTTGTGCCAACCGGATCTTTCCTGGCTCGAAGAGTGTCAGAGTCGATGACCCACCAAAGGCGAAATAACCTTTTTCCTCGCCCTTCTGGATCGGCTGGCCGGGTGTAAATGACTGACGAATGGTGCCCACGCAAGTCGCTCCGATTTCTAACAAAAGCACTGTCCCGAAGTGCTCGGTCGTCAGCTCCGTGATCGTGCGCTTATTCGTCCAGAGATAGGCGAGGCGTTGGCGGAGCGCGATCGGATTGACGGAAAAAAGTGGCCCTTCGATCATCCGAGTTTCACCGGGCACACCCGCCACCGGGAAATGGAATCGATGATAATCCACCGGACAAAGCCGCGAAAGAATCAATGCACCATCGGCATAGCGAGCCGCCAATTTCGTATCACCCAGTAGAGCCGCGAGATCGAATTTCTGCCCTTTCACAAAGACTCCCTGGATCGCGGATGCCTTTTCAAATCCGAGATGCCGCCCGTCTGCCGGGAAGACAACGCTGGATTCATCCGCATCGATGGGGCGAGCGGCAGGTTTCAATTTCCGGTAGAAAAACTCATTAAAACTCCGATAAGACTCCGGCGGTTCAGCGAAGTCCGCAGGATCGAGCCCATATTGCTGGATGAATGGCATCACTCGCGCGGCGGACTCCGACGTGCTCATCCGCCTGCCATACCAAGCCGAGAAAAACGGACGTTTCACAAATGCGTTCAACGAGATCGCGCCTAAAGGATTTCCATACGACCAACGCAGAAATCCCTCGCCGTAGACTTGCTCAGTTTCAAGAATTCCCGTGTGTCGGTTGAAGTAGCGGATCGGTTCCACGGCGAGCTTGTAATCCCTGTGTCGCAAGACCGCAAGGCTAGGCCGAGCATGGCGGGCATCACGCGTCATTTTCTGGAATCCTCCATAATATCCGCTGGAATGATGGCGGACGGGCAGTGATGGTTGCGGAAATTCACCGTGTCTGACCTTTTCACCACTCCTGCCGCGCTACCGGGCAAGCCCAGTCCTGTCGAGCCACTGGCGGCGCGGATGCGACCTCGTTCGTTAGATGAAGTCGCGGGGCAGCAACATATTTTGGCTCCGGGGAAATTACTCAGACGCGCGATTGAGTCGGATCGCTTCACCTCGCTGATATTTTACGGACCGCCAGGAACCGGGAAAACCACGCTGGCCAGTGTGATCGCCCGGACCACTGGCTCGCGCTTCGAATCTCTGAACGGCGTGGAATCGAACGTCGCAGAAATCCGTGCAAAAATCGACCAGGCACGGACATGGCGGGATTTGCGCGGTGAAACGACCATCCTCTTCATCGACGAGATTCATCGTTTTAATAAAGCGCAGCAGGATGTTTTGCTCCCGCACATCGAGCGTGGAGTGGTGAGATTCATCGGGGCCACCACGCATAATCCGTATTTCCATGTGAACTCACCGCTGGTCTCGCGCTCACAGATTTTCCAGTTAGAAGCAGTGCCCACGGATGACATCATCGGCGTGCTCAATCGCGCGCTGGCAGATACCGAGCGGGGTCTCGGCGAGTATCAAGTGATTGCCGAGTCCGCTGCGCTGCATCACCTCGCGGAAAAATCCGACGGCGATGTGAGGAAGGCGCTCAGTGCTTTGGAGCTGGCCGCGCTGACCACGCCATCAGACCAAGATAACCGCATTTATCTGACTCTGGCCGTCGCGGAGGAATCCATCCAGCGCAAGTCAATCGTCTATGATGCCCACGGCGATGCGCATCACGACACGATTTCCGCCTATATTAAATCCATCCGTGGCTCGGATCCAGACGCCGCTTTATATTGGCTAGCCAAGATGCTTCATGCCGGAGAAGACCCACGTTTCATCACCCGGCGGCTCGTCATCGCGGCTTCGGAAGACATCGGTCTGGCCGATTCTAACGCCTTGAGAGTGGCGATGGATGCCCATCAAGCCTTCGAATTTATCGGGATGCCAGAAGGCCGCATTCCAATCGCCCATGCGACCGTTTATCTCGCGACCGCGCCGAAGTCGAACACCGCCTACGCCGCGCTGGGTCAAGCCATGGAAGATGTCGAACATGGCAGAACGCTGGCGGTCCCCGCGCATTTACGGACGAATAAGCGCAAAAAAATCGCCGCCGCTTCTGGTCAGTCCGCCGAATCCATGAAATATCTTTACGCCCACGATTTCGAGGGAGCCTACATCCCACAAGCCTATTTACCGGAAGGAAAAATCTATTATCAGCCGGGCGATCAAGGCATGGAAAAACGCATCAAGGAACGCCTCGATTTCTGGCGAACTCACGCCGCCCTCTGAAGAGCGGGAATGGTCCATCTGCAAGCGGGAATGGTCCATCTGCAAGCGGGGATGGTCCACCTGCAAGCGGGGATGGTCCACCTGCATGCGGGAATGGTTCACCTGCAAGCGGGGATAGTCCACCTGCAAGCGGGGATGGTTCACCTGCAAACGTGCAAAATGATTCTGCAAGCGGGAATGATTCACCTACAAGCAGGGATGGTCCATCTGCAAGCGGGAATGGCTCACCTACAAGCGGGAATGGTCCACCTGCAAACGTGCAAAATCATGTCCCCCGTGGGAAATGACCGATGGACCTCTTCCCAAAACCATCTGCCGTGGTAAGATCTGGAAATGCAACGCTCGATCACCACCGAAAAACTCGCCGCATCCGAACAGCGGATGGCGGCACTGGGGATTCGCGAAACGGATTTACTCGAAAAATTCGTCCGGGGTTCTGGCGCGGGCGGCCAGAAGATCAATAAGACCTCCAACTGCGTTTTTCTGAAACATTTACCCACCGGGGTCTGCATCAAATGCCAGATGGATCGCTCGCGGGAGATGAATCGCTTCCTCGCCCGCCGCGAACTTTGCGAACAACTCGAAGCAATCCGCGATGGCAAGGCGGTCGCGAAAACCCAAGCCATCGAGAAAATGCGCCGCCAAAACCGCCCTCGCTCCCGGAACTCCAAACTCCGCTCGGTGGCCGATAAGCGCCTCATTTCCCAGAAAAAGTCGCAGCGTCGCTCGCCATCCGGGGAATGATTTCCCGCCAGGGAGAGCTCATCGCTGAATCTGAGATGAAGAGTTTTTTACCGCCAAGACGCCAAGAGCGCCAAGGAATTTCAAAATGAACGCCCTTGGTGTGAGTTTCCATTCCTCAGAATCGCGATTTCTCATCGTTTTGACTTGGTCATCTTGGCGTCTTGGCGTTTCAAATTTCTACAATTCATGCCGATGTGCTCGTCCCACGGTCGCTCGTGTAGGACTCTCATTTCTCGTCCAAGCAAGAGCCTTGCACTCCGCAGATTCATGACGTAGGAATTTCGCCGATGAAATATAAACTCGCACTGATTTCTCTGATCTTATTTCCAGCAGTCGCATTCGGTGAGCCAGCAAAGGAGGCGGAAAAGCCCGCTAAAGAAGCCACCGCCAAGGTCGCCA
>JANORE010000165.1:0-2832 GCA_031415155.1 Akkermansiaceae bacterium
GAGCGACTTTCCCGCCAGTCGATGATTTCCGGGGTGTCAAAAACCTTCCGCCGGTTTTCAATTTCGGCGTTATTGGGTCTTCCGATGGAGGAAACACCCGCTTCACGGGCCGAGTTGGTGGCATATGGATCCGTGTCGTAACGATCCGGGATCTTGGCATTGTTATTCGCCTCGCGTGCGCCTTGGCCTTGCTGGGCAGCGGTTTTTTGAAAGCGGCTACCATCCGTTTTTCCGGCGTAGGATGGGCGGTCATATTCCTTATTTCCCCACCAAGATTTTTTCGCGTATTCGCCTTTCTTGTATTCCTGCTTCTTAAAATCTTTCTTAAATTGCGAAGCTTCACCTTGGCTCTCGAATGAACTGCGACGGTCTGTTTGCGGCTTCCAGTTTCCTTCAGAATCTCGCTTGTAGCCGTTTTTCTCGTCCATTCGCTGGCTCAAGGTCTTTCGCACTGGAGCAGACTTCGTTTTTTCCGCATCCGAGTCATGAGTGCATGACGCCAGCACCCAGAATGTCAGGAAAATGATGAGGCTGGAGGTTTTCACGGTTGTTGGGCGAGGCGAGCTTCGAGGGCTGGGTCTGGCACTGCCCCATGTTCAAGTGCTTGTTCGTAGTAATCCTTCGCATCATCCAGCCGCTTATCTAGGCAGCACAGAAAGGCGAGGCCGAAGTACGCTTCACTGAGTAGCGGATCCGCAGAAATCGCATCTTTATAATGAGTCTCCGCTTCTTTGTTACGGCCAAGCTTGTAGGTGATCGCCCCGAGAAGGAAATGGCTCTTCGCATCGTCCAGTGCATATTCGAGGGCCTTCTTCGCCATTTCCTCAGCTCCAGGAAAATCACCGAGTTCGTAAAGCGAAAGACTCAACATGCGATGGGCATAGGAGTTGCTAGGATCCAGCTCGACGGCTCGGCGGAAGCTATCTGCGGCGGCGGTGGAGTCTTGCAGCTTGAGATTCACCACGCCCAGTTTGCAAAGTGCCGGAATGTGTCCTGGATTTTGCTCGATGATGAGTTGAAACAATTCTCGCGTCGGCAAAAAGCGCCCTGCCGCAAATGCCTTCTCGGCCGTGCGCTCGAAGACGGCGATGTCTCGATTAAGTTCTGAAGTATTCGCCCCAACGATTCCCCGGTCTTGGGCGAAGGGGGAAACGAACTCGCCATCGACTTCTTGATCCGCGATCAGGCGTTGCTCGTCGGGCGTGAGCTCGATTTCTTGGCCGTCGAAAAGTTGCACCGCTTGGGCCAGTTTCTCGTCTTGATTGCCCATTTCCTTGGCCGCTTCGATGAGCTGATTGCAGGCTTGGCGGCGACGTTCTTGCACACTGAGCTGGCGCTTGATGATGTCGCGCAGAACTTCTGCCTCGGCAGGATCCACCTTGGCTTGGCCGCTGGCGAGAGCACTTTCTTCGCTTTCCAGACGCTTCTTTAAATCCGCCACACGATGATCTTGCTCGCGTTTTTCCTGATGGAGTCGGTTAATTTGCGACTTTGCGATTGCGAGATCCCGGAGGGATTCGGTGATCTGGTCTTTCGCCGCGTTGTTGTCCAGATTGAGGCGATCGACGTTTTCCTTGGCTTCGCGAAGATTTTTCGCCAGCCCCATGTTTTGCTGAATCAGATCATTGATGCGACCTTCTTCGTTGAGCTTAAGCATGGCGCTCATTTGGTCGCGTTCTTGAAGAAGCGAATCCCGCTCGCTCCGCAGCGATGCAAACGCATCTTTGCTTTCCTGAAGCTCATCGATGAGACCGGAAATGCGTTCGTTGGCTTTGGCGAGTTCCGTGCCTTTTTGCGCGAGTTCCTTTTCGAGAACTTGGAGTTGGTTGCGCTGCCCCTCGACCACCGAGTTGGCGATGTTTCGCTCCGCTTTTAAATCCCGATCCAGATCCGCTCGCTTCTGCTGCATGATTTTCAAATCGGCCTCCAGAGTGGCCGTGCGCGAGAGGGCTTCGGTGTGGGCGCCGCGACTTTGCTGGAGCGCCATGGCCATCGCTTCTCGCTCTTGCTCCAGTCCAGAGATGCGTTGGTTGAGAGTTTTTAATTCACTTTCTGCTGGGCTGGCTGCTAGCCGGCTGCGGAGAGATTGCAGATTATTTTCTGCGGCGTTGAGTTGAGATTGGAGCAGGTCGCGTTGGCGGGCGATGTCACGGATACGAGATTCATTGCGTGAATCCTCAAGGCTATCTCGGGACGTATTACTTTTCCCAAGATCACGGAGACGTTTCACCTCGGCCTCAGCTTCGGCGAGGCGGCGTGCGGTCAAGGGATCGACTTCGAGAATCCCGCGAGCGGGCGGAATCGACTTTTCTTCGGGCTCCGCAAGAGTGCCTGATTTTCGAACTCCGCCTTCTAGCTCCGCAATCGCTTGACCATTTTTGAGACGTTGTTCATCCGCCTTGGAGCGTATTTTTTCGATCGACTTCATGTTGATCTCGCTCCGTCCTTTGACCATTTCTGGTTTCCATGCTGGATAATAACGATTCACATTATCGAACATTTTCTGGGCCTTACCTAACTTCTCAGCCGCAGCCGCGAAGTCGCCTTTCGCTTCCAATTGTTCAGCCGCACGAGTCGCCAGGTATCCTTGGAAATAAACGTCCGATGGATCAAACTGCGCGGGTGAAATCGGCGGGGGCGATTGAGCAAACATCGCAGGCATCGCAGCCAACCAAACCATAGATCCGGCCAATCGAGCTACGGGTGGGTAGGGTTTTTTCGAAATCCAATTAAACATGGGGATGGGACATTAACCACACGCAAGGAACTGAGCAAGCGAGATTCCGGCGGTAAATCGAGTTGCCAGGAAGCAGGTAGATCACCATCAACTGG
>JANORE010000166.1:0-2156 GCA_031415155.1 Akkermansiaceae bacterium
CTGCGATCTGGCTCATGAAGAACTTTGGTCGTCTCTAACGCATAATGAATATCGTCTGGTGAGTGCATTGGCGGGGAAGAATTACCCAGATTGGAGAGATTGCAAAGAAAAGGGCGGATACCTCAAAAAGGAATCCGCCCAATTAAATAAAGCGTTCGCCTACGAAATCAGGCTTGTTGGCTGGTGATGTAAGTGATCACGTCGCCCACGGCTTGAAGCTTTTCGGCTTCTTCATCCGGTACTTCAATGTCAAATTCTTCTTCGAATGCCATGACGAGCTCGACGGTGTCGAGTGAATCAGCGCCGAGATCTTCGACGAATTTGGCTTCGATAGTCACTTGATCGGCGTTGACGCCGAGTTGATCTACGATGATGTCCTTTACACGGGCTTCGATACTTTTGTCTGACATGAGTAATATTTGTGAATGTTGGCGGTGGAGCTGGTTATCGCTAGCAAAGCGGACTTGGCAATCCCGAAAACGAATCAGACACGGAAAATTACGAAAATTCATAAAATCGACGCCCGCTGGACTTAGATACGGCCTCCCTCAGGTCGCGAAATGGAGAAAACCCATGGACCATTGAAATTACCGAGCTCGGTAAATTACAGATGTGCCATTTTTTGCCTGAAATGATCTGGGTGATCACAATCCCAAGCACTCAGAAACGCTCGGATTTCAGAAAACAGTGCCTCGCATTGCTGATTCCACTGGGTCACACCTCGAAGAATCATCGAGCTTTCTTGTAGACCGGTGAAGCGGATTTCCTCTGCTCCGGCAGCTCTGAGATCGTAAAGCTCGACGCGCAGAGTTTCGAAAAACGCTAGTTCAAATCCATTTCCTGCATCCATGGCCGTGCGGATTAGTGAAACGGTGACCGGCGGTGCTAATGGTTCCAATTTATCAGCGATGCGATCACAGCCGATCTGTACTAACATTTTCCGCACTCGCTCGAAGAGGTCTCCTAACTGCAGCAACTTCAACGAACATTTGGTCTCTAAGTATTGCACAATCCCGCTTCGAATATCTGCGACGAATGGAAAATCCTCATGCTCGGCTGCTTGTGCGGCGCGGCGTATTGCGATTTCTAACCACGCCGTATCGTAGTCGATCACTTGGTAGCGACCAATTTGAAGTGCTGGGCGATTGCCGATGAGTGAGATCACAGAGTTTAGTCTTTAAAGAGTCGTCGTTGAAATGGATCGCGGGCAGCGCGGCGGGAAAGGGACTGGATTTCGGCGATGAATTCGTTCACATCCTCGAATTGGCGATAAACCGAAACATAGCGGACATAGGCGACTGGATCGATCTGGTGGAGCTTGTCCATCACCTTGCCGCCGATGATGGCGGATGGTACTTCGTTGAGGTGATCCTTGTGTAAATCGGTTAAAATTTCCTCCACCGCGCGGTCGAGTCGGTCCATGGAGACTGGGCGTTTTTCGCAAGCCTTGATCAGACCGCTCATGAGTTTCTCGCGGTTCAGCGACTCGCGAGTGCCGTCTCGTTTCACCACGCGTAGCTCGGTGCGCTCGATCTGTTCGTAAGAGGTGTAGCGGTAGGTGCATTTCAAACATTCCCGCCGCCGGCGAATCGTCGTCCCGTCCTTCGACGAACGGGAATCGAGGACTTTGTCTTTGAGAGAACCACATTGTAAGCAACGCATGGATAATTTTTGAAAGCAGTGGCGACACCATAAACATGCATCTAGTAGCGTCAATCTGAAAACTACCGCATATTTAGTATGGCAACCTAAAATGATGGGGATGCGCGAAACTTGCGCCTTGCCTAGTGCCCCATCTCCCATCAACGATCTATCGCGTGACGCGCCACCGAACCGACGACCTCAGAATCACAGGCTTGAACCCGCTTATTTCTCCGGCAGTTCTCGCCTATTACCTTCCTCTCACCGAGCGGGCTTCAGAACTTGTCGCCAATGCGCGGAATCAGGCAGATGCGATTTTACGTGGCGAAGACGACCGCTTGCTGGTCATCATCGGTCCATGCTCCATCCACGATCCTGAAGCCGCACTGGACTATGCGGAAAGATTAAAGGTGGAGGCGAAACGGGTGGAAAAAGACCTTTTCGTCATCATGCGAGTCTATTTCGAGAAGCCGCGGACCACCGTCGGCTGGAAAGGTTTGATCAACGACCCAGAC
>JANORE010000167.1:0-1994 GCA_031415155.1 Akkermansiaceae bacterium
TAGCAGACGATCCCGGAGTCGCGACGGAGGAACGGCTTCAGTCGCTTGATGCTTGGGAAAATGGGATTACCCATGGCTTCGACGCACCAGATGAATTTCAGCGTGAGGTGACCTCCGTCAGAGACCGGCGACAAATCCCGAATGAACTGCTCGTGGCGATCATCGATGGCTGCCGGATGGACTTGCACCCGCAGCGGTTTGAAAATTGGACAGATCTATCGAGCTACATCTGGAAGGTTTCTTGTGCGGTGGGTCTGGTTTCCATTCGCATCTTCGGTTGCCAAGATCCCGGCGCGGAACGCTATGCCGTGCTTCTCGGTCACGCCTTGCAGCTCACGAATATCTTGCGCGACATCCATGAAGACCTTTCGAACAACCAGCGGATCTATTTGCCGTTAGAAGATCTCGCTCGCTTCCAATACACCGAGCAAGATCTCATCGCGCGAGTGAGAGACGAGCGATTTCTGGGCTTGATGGCCTACGAGGCCGAGCGTGCCGCTGGTTTTTTCCAGGAGGCCGCCGCAAATCTCCCCGCATTAGATCATGATGCGCTACTTCCGGCGAGGATGATGGGCGAGATCTACGCAGTTCTACTAGAGAAGATGCGGGCGGATCGTTTCCGTGTTTTTGAAAAACGCTACCGTGTTTCGCAAACTCTCAAGTTAGCAATCTTGTCCAAGCACCTACTCACGAGACGCGATCCGCCGTCAGAGCTGGTCAATTGACAATCACCCGTAATTTTACCCGTCTCACAATGATGAAATATAAACCATGGCTCAAACTGGCTGCTTGGATCATGCCTTTTCTGTTGATCGGCGCAGTTTTCATGACTCAAGCGCAGTCAGGGAGAAGTAACTGGCCTGGGATGTATCAGATACGTCGGATCGCGACCAAGCTGAAGATCCCGCTGCCGCCTCCTCATCCACTCACGGCAGCGGAAAAAAAGGAAGCGACCGCCGAAGTCGCCGCGTGGAAAGCCAAGTTTCTGTTGGAATTTCCAGCATTGAGAGTCACGGAACGGTCCGTGCCAGCCGAGGAAAATGGCTTTTTGCAGCTCTACCAACTGGGGAGTGATTTGCCGATCAGTAAGGAGTTTTCGGATATTTTAGAGAAAGTCGACACCTGTGATTTGAAAGTCGCCAAGCGTTGCCTCGCAGAACACGCCGAGCTGGTCGAAAAAATCGAGCGAATCGCTCGTCTGACCACTCGCTCAAGCACCGGAATGCCGAGTTCTTATCGAGGATTCCTTTCTTTGGAGACACGACGTTTTGGTGAAATCTTACTCCTCAAAGCGCGCTCGGCCGCCACCCAAGGTGACGAAAAGCAAGCGTTGCAGTGGATAACTAAGGCTGGAAATATTTTAGATCATTTCGGCAAGTTAGAGGCTCCTACCATGCTCAGTGAAACTATTTGTATTGTAAGCGATCTAAGGAAATTAGAAGTGGTCAGCAAAACACTGCTCCCGGCTTTAGGGAAATCCGCCGACTTGGCGAAGTGGAAATTGGAGCTGGGGCGTAAGATGCATTCATCCGCCGACTTGGCGAATGTCATGCGCGGAGAATGGCAAATGTGTTCTGACTTTTTGTTTTTTCAAACGATGGCCATAAGCGAAAAAACAGCCGAGCTACCAGATCCAGAAGCGGTGACGCATTGCTATACCGAGTGTTTTAATGATGCAGTAGTCAAGCTACCATCGCTGGGGCTGGGGGAGATGGCCAAGGCATTTACTATAAGCACCCGGACGGGCAAACTCTCCGGAGCAGGGCGGGACATGATGGACTTAGTCACACAAGGCTTCGCTGAATGGCTGAAAGGCTATGCAAGAGCCGCAATCATCAGCGCACAAACACAAGCAGTTCTGGATTTACTGATTCTCGAAAAATCCGGGGTGACGCTGACCTCCGCAGATGCTGGCCGAGTCACTCGGGATCCGGTGACTGGCTTGCCATTTATCTTCGATACTGCGAGCCGCAAGGTTTCTGCGCCAGCGAGCG
>JANORE010000168.1:0-4186 GCA_031415155.1 Akkermansiaceae bacterium
TTTGATGGTAGGCATGGTACCAGAATAGCTGGGAGGAAGATAACCTGCGAGTACATTTCTCAAAGTCGCATTATCTTCATTGGCTATGATCACCAATGGATTGTCTGAAATATACATCCGCTGGGCTACATAAACCGCGCGTAAATCTTCAGATGCTTGCTTGCCTAGCTTCCATCCGCTCACCCATCGGGTAGTTGGAACTGAGATTCCAATCAGAGTAAGCATGACCAAAATAACAGTCGTCATCTCGATGAGAGTCACTGCTTTTTTAAACCGTAATAGCGATTTTGTTGTTTTCATAACTTCTATTGATTCAACGATTTCAAATACGAAGGAGGTTCAAAATAGGAGGATATTCCAGACTTGGTTATTTGCTCGTAAACATTTTGAAAGCATCCATGAAACTCGCACGGAACGCAGGATTTTCCGTAAGCATCTTGAGCGCAGATAGCGCGAATATCGCAAAAATAGCCATGATTACTGTGGAAATTACCCACCATGTGACGGATTTACTTTTTGGCGCGATAAATGGTACATACCAGGCGCGTTTATCGACGACTTGGGTGCTATACATCTGATTATTTTCCCTGAGCTGCAGAAGCATCAAATCCGCAGCCTTGGTGCTTTTCGCGACATATAGATGCTTATAACGTTTCCCCGCGCTTTCCGAATTGGAAACGGCACTAATACCTCTGGGTAATGATTGTGCCGGACTGAGAGTGCTGATGTGGGTTTCATACACAAACTTCTCGCGAAGCCAACGGTCAAAACGGGTGAGTTGCATAAGATCGAATATTTTCAATGCTATCCAGCAGCTTGCATGAGCTTGGGCCCCATGAGGAAAATTGGCAGATACGTTCCAGAGATCACCAGCACGATGATGAGCATCGCGACAATTAGCACCACGAAACTAAGCACTGCGGCAAAGGTATCCATGTGATTCTGAGTATCTTCATCATACATTTCGCAAAGCATGGACAATTGAGAGTCAATCGAGGCGGATTTCTCGCCGATGGCTAGCATGTGTGATACTTGCGGGTCCACGGATGTGTATTTTGAAAATGCCGTCGATAGTGGAACTCCCGAGTTCTCGTACTTATCAGCAGCATTATTCAATTCATCGTAAAAAGGAGTGTTCTTGACGCTGTTCGCGGAAATCCGAATGGATTTGGCCAAATTAATTCCATTTGAATGGAGCAACTTGATCGTAGCAAGGAACGTCACCTGCCGTAGTCCCATAATTAACAAACGAAGTAGCCGCCATCTCGACATAAAGAAACCGAGGATAAAATTACGAATACGCAACGAAAAAACAATCGTCAAGATGATCGTCAGAACAGACAACGCGAAGATCGGCCAATAGGATTGCGTGGCGTGACTGATTTTGAAAATAATACTCGTGAATCCATCAGGTTTCGCCCCGGCACCTGCCATCATCCCCTCAATCTGAGGAGTAATTTTAATCTGAGCAACGATGAAAACAGTAATTAAAACTACGATAATCGCGCATGGCATCACCGTCGCTTTCTTGATCTTCTTACTGAACATCATTTCACTCTTCAGCCGTTCTGAAAGTGCTTGGAACGCATAATGAAGCTGCCCCGAGTCAGATCCTGCTTGGATCAAACCAATAATCGTATCGCTAAATCGCCCAGTTCGGCGAAATGCTTCGTGGATATTCATGCCCGCGCCGATGTCTTCACGGATTTTCGTCAGGGCATCGACGACGGGTTTATTCGGAAGTCCGTTGGTGTAATATTTGAGCGCGTCTGCCGTGTTGATCTGAGCTTTTAGCATGGAGCCAAGGCCACGGAAAATATCAACCATCACTTTTTTACTAAAATGTCTCGTTTTACCCGGTTTATTGAGAGCTGCTAACAGGCCTCCTTTGCCTTGCGGCACGGAAGGAACTGCAGCTCCAGTTTTGAGTGGGGCTAAAGTAGGAGTCGTTGTTTTCAATTGTGGAGATTGACTAATCATCGGTGTAGGTCATGTCGATGACCTGGCTGATCGCAGCAAGGTCGGTTTTTCCTTCGCGGAGGAGTTTGAGTCCAGTCCTACGAAGGCTGGGTAAGACGCCCTCGGCAGCGACTTGTAGTTCTAGTTCGTAGGGACTCATTTCTCCTTTCGAAAGCATGTCAGATATCTTAGGCGTGATCGGAATAATTTCAAGAATTGCAGTTCGCCCGTTGTAGCCTGTATTTCGGCACTCTTGGCAACCACCTTTCTTCGCTTTTGAAAGTGGCATACTTGCATAGCTCTCGTCCAGACTGAAAGTTTTACGATCCAGCTCGTTAATCCCGTCGATATGTTCCTTGCAATAAGGGCACAGCAACTTGACGAGACGTTGCGCGCAGGCAGCTTTCAGAGTTTGGGCGATTTTCCATCGCTCCATTCCAAGCTGCTCGAAACGCTCAATGATCTGCGAGGCACGTGGAGTGTGAATGGTCGTCAGAACCTTGTGGCCCGTCACGGCTGCTTCGATCGCGAGTTCCGCGGACTCAATATCGCGGACCTCACCCATTAAAATGATGTCTGGGTCTGACCGCATGAAGGAAGCAATCATCGGCTTGAATTCCTTGGGACTCTTCAAATCGCAATGGGTGATGCCCGGCACCTCGTCTTCCACGGGATTTTCTAACGTCAAAATATTCACTTCCGGGCGATTCAGCTCCCGTAAAATCGCATTCAATGTCGTCGATTTACCCGAACCCGTCGGCCCGGACATCACGATAATTCCTGCTGGGATCTTCATCACCCGGTTCAGGGCAAACATCGTTTCATCATCGAAGGCGAGCGTTCCTTTACCCAGCGTCACGTTGATATTGCTCTTATCGAGCAAGCGCATCGTTACATGATAACCCCGATAGGTGCGATGCCGCTCGTAGCGGATATCGATGGAGCGGTGGAAATAGGAAATGGTAAAGCGCCCCGAGATGCCGGGGGACGTGTTACGGATTTCCGTTGGTAATTTCATCAAATTCAGCAAAAACGCATCCAAGCGGTCTTTCAGCTTGAGAGGGATTTCTGTCTTATCTCCAAGATCACCATCGATCCGGAAAGAATAATAAAACCATTCCTTTTCGACCTTGAAGTGAATATCGGACGCCTTTGTCCGCACCGCATCGGACATGATGCTCGCCACCAATTGCGCCATCGGCTCGGTATGACCGTCGGAAGTCACGTCAAAGTCGTAAATGCCATCATCTATTTCTTCCACGTCGATGGCATCCAGCTCGGAGCGACTTGGGCCTGTATTCGTCCCAACGGATTCGATGGCGCGGCTGATTTGCGAAGCCAATGTAACGACTTTGACAATTTCCAGCGCCGGGAATCGTGGAGCTAAATATTCCTCAGGCAGAGGACTCCATGGATTAGCCACTGCGATGACGATTTTATCGTCTCCAGCGAGACAAATTGGAGTGAAAAAACCACGAGTCATCACGGTCGAATCACAATTAGCATGCAATTTGCTATCGCAAAAATCTGCGACTTTCGGGAAAAATGGTAGCCCGGTCATTTTGGCCACGGCACCCATGAAGCTGTAGCGGGTGACACGGTTTGGTACTTGATCTTGAGCTAACTCCGCGAAATTGGGGTCATGCCGCGCCAGTTCGCCCATGATTTGGCGGCTAATTAGTTCATTGAATGTAATCCCATCGAATTCGATCATGTTGATATCGGTTTTCTAACCACGAAAAGTCACAGAAGCAGAATACACACTGGCAGAAAAACTCAATATGGCGATAATTAAAAAAATCAGTTCACTATTTAGCACGGCAGAATTTAAAAACAATTAAATCGTTCATTAAATCGTTCATTAAATCGTTCATGACCAGTATTTAAAGATAAACTACTGAACATTTTTCGCCCAATTTAGCACACCGGGGGCATGACCCATTCCACTCCCCGTTTCCGCATCCCCGCCCTGTCCGAGCAGCACGTCCTCGACAACGTCCAACTTCACCTACTCGCACCCGCCGACACCTTGCTGCGTGAACGTTTCCGCGAGTTGATGGAACAGCATCACTACCTCAAAAGCGAAACTCTGGTTGGCGAACAACTCCGCTATGTCGCCGAAGTGGATGGCCGCTGGGTCGCCTTGCTGAGCTGGAGTGCTGCGGCCAACCACCTCAAGGATCGCGAACAATGGCTCGGCTGGAACATCTCCCAACGCCGCCGCCGC
>JANORE010000169.1:0-4193 GCA_031415155.1 Akkermansiaceae bacterium
TAAAGTCGTCGGGCATCGGAGTGTGCGGTCGCACGGCATCGATTTAAACGATCGTATCTAACAGGTACAGAAAAATCTCAATCAATTTTCGCCCCCCCGGAATCACGATCCGCTCACCCGGATTTGTGTATAACGATCAGGCCACTAGCCCGCATCCTTTCAAACATTGAGGCGCACATGGCGCGTCAATGTTTGCTCTACTGCCTCAGGTTGGATTGCCTCCATGCCGCCTCCAAAAAACGATCTAACAATCCCGCTTCACCTTCTCTAGAACTCAATCAGATAAATTTACAGAAAAAACTTTGCGCGACCTTTTCACCCACTAGAGTACAAACAAAATGCAAAAAAACCTTCTCCTTATTTTCTCTTTCATCTCGCTTCTTCCTAACTGCTCTTTCGTGAAAGAAGGCAACATCATTCAGCCCGCTGTTATCAAGTCTGCTCGCTCGGCTTATGTTGTAAAACCTGAAGATGCTGGGCGTGATATTGAAAAATACTTGGAAGCAGCACTAGCCAATCAAGGTCTCCGCGTGACGTCTGGCCCTCTTGAACAAAAGCCCAAACAAGTTGATGTCTATGTGGAATATGTGGATCGCTGGACTTGGGATGTAGCCATGTATCTTAAGTCTCTTGATGTGTATGTGAAAAATAATCGCAATGGAGAGCTCCTAGCTACAGGCAACTTCCATCAAGGATTTCCTCACAGTTTCCCAAGTCCGTCTGGCAAGTGCACTGAAGTCATCGACTCTATTTTCTCGAAACCTCGCTAGCGATGTTGTCTGTTTTCTAACCATAAAAATCGCCCCCCGTTTCTCAGCATTTATACTTTCCCATGACCGATGCAGCTCCACAGTCTTCTTTTAGCAAGTCGAGAGAACGCGGACTGCATCTCCTTTCAAACATTAAGGGCGGAAGAGCAAACAAGTAATTTCTGTGAAGCAAGCGCAGCTTTCCCCCACTCGTCCATGCTGGAAAACATCGGGCATACATCACTCGCCTGATTTGCGATTACTGCTCTTGCTGGATTGTTTCCGAAAATCTTGGAGAGTTAAGCCTGTGCTTCACCGCTCAATAATTTGAAACTCTTTAAAAATCATAATAATACATGTGTTTTTTAACCTTTTTAACCTATTAACCTATTCAGGCAAAAATTTTCTCTGCCTTACTCACGTTTTTAAGTTCGACTTGCACGATGGAGCGACTCTTATCCGGGGCTGACAGGTTCGCTTCATATCCTATTCGCTTGGCAGGCGTCGCAAGGCTAATTATAGAGACTTCATTCCCACCTTCTTTCCCAATCAGGCGGGGGTTTTCCAAGACAAGTCGCGAGTGGAAACGAGCGGCTCACTTTTTGGGTCGTTTATGATCTGTTCGTTTCCACAAGATTTATGCTCCGTTTCCAGCTTGTTTCCAATAAAAGCACGCCGTTTCCGTTGGTTTCCACTTTGTTTCCATTTCCGTTTCCAAAGCCTGCTTCTCGTTTCCCGTTTCCTGCATTAGGGGGCACGCATGGAAACGAGACGGGCGGAATATGAGACGTGATGGTCATGCAATAGTATATTTTCGATCTGAAATTTTAATCTTCCCTTCACCCGCAAGTTTCTTTGCCCATTTACTGATACAGCCTTTGGTAACTGATAATTCTTCGGCTAAATCCGTAGCCGTTTCCACCCCATCACGAATGAGTGCAAGCATGGCTTCTGGCCCGGAATGTTTTTCACAAGCGTAGGACAAATGATCCGCATCGGTCTGGATGGTCCACCTGAGAGAAGGAGCTTCGGCAGCTTGGCAATTCCGACATTTTTTAAAGTGAGTGAGCCATGCTTTCTTCTCTCCATCGCCGCTGTCGTCTTTGAGCGAGATGATCCAATGCGCCATGTCTTCACGTCGTGATGCACCGCGCATTTCTCCATTCCGGCCAGCGTGATGAACGATCAACACCGTGATTTTTCTACCTCGTAACCCTAGCAACCAATCTTTGATCGCATCAAATGCATCATTATCATTTTCAGACATGCCTGATGCCGCAGTGCTAAGATTATCAATGATGAAAACGTCACCATCATTTAGCATTTCTGCGATGGCAGCTTGATCTGATAATTCCGCAATGTTTAAGTTACGCTTCAGATACTCAAAAACCCGCTCATTTTGGAGCCAAACAAAGTTGGTGGATGAAATGCCGATGAGTCTAGCCCTCTCCTGAACGTCAGGAAGATTCATTTCTGCATCGAAATAGACCACCTTGCGGGAGCCTGTTCCAGCTTCCCATTCACCTAGCGAAGACCCTTGTGAGATAGAATTTCCGATGAGCATCGCCAGCCATGTCTTGCCATGGCCGCGTGGGGCATAGAGGTAGCCTAAATCTCCTTGCCGCAGCCACTCACCAAGAATCTTCTCCCGTTGTGGAATTGCTAGTTTTCTAAGTTCTTCGGAGGTGATGAGTGTATCTCGCAGGGAGATGTTTCCCTCTTCCGCTGCTTCTGATAGGGCGTGCAGTGTGATAGGAGGGACTTCATTGATAGCCACCGGGACTAGTTCAGGTTTCCACATTTCAGCGGCTGACTTCTGAGGACGGAAAACGAGAACCTTGTGAGGCTGTCTCGTTTTGTGATGGCTACCACCGGGAAGCCTGACGAGCTGGCAAGCGGTCCAAGTTGACTTGTCTGCGCCAAGGCGGACGGCGTGGGTCATGAAACGTTCTTCCGCGCCGGGGTTTTCGTCGCACCTGAACCACGCGTGAAGACTTTTATTTCCTGTATCCAAGACCATCACGAGCGGGGCTAAACAAGCAAGATGATCTATCAGAGTCCATTGCTCATCGCGGTTCAATTCGTCCGATTCGATCACGAGAAACTTTCTCTCCCCTGTATTGTCGAGGCACCGCCCCGATTCCCCTCCTTCTTTTGTGAGTCCAGTTCGTTTAGACATCGGAGAGGGGACGACGAAATTTTTCTGAACTTCATTGGCTTTCCATTCACTGAGTTTCTGAGTGTGAAAAACTTCTTGTTGCTCCGCAGCTAGGCAAAGCAATGGATCATTCGGGAAAAGCGATTCGAGAACTCGCCAAGGCTCTTCGGTTTCGGGCTGACCATACTTTTCGAGAAACTGTGATTCCGTTACGATGAACAACTTATTAAATTCATCTCTATCAAAAATAGGCCAGTTGGTTTTCTTGTTAGATGGCTTCTCATCCCATGCTTTGCCGATCACTTTTTCAATGTCTCTTTCTGTGACGGTATCGCGGTAAGCCTGACCTGACTTCGTGAGAACTTCACGCAGCTCATCTTTTGTGAAGCCTTCATTTTTGAAGCTATTGGCTACACTCTGAGCGATAGTGTTCCAATGCTCCACCCCTAGCTGAAGGAGTTTTTGAAACGCTGGCCATGGCAATTCACGCAACCGTGAAGCAAGGCCATTTGATAGGTTTTCCGTCCACGGGGGTAAGGGCATCCCCATGGGAAGCTCGCTTAGAGGGAGGGCGGTAAATGAGAACTTTGTATTCTTCATTTGAAGAATCCTCCTTCCGAAAGGTGGAGACTGTGCATAACGCTTTCCAAATCCGTTTGGTCTTGCGGGGTGCATGGCCCTTCATAACGAATCACGAAAATCTCGTTCTCTGCGAAATATCGCAAAACCGTGAAGCTGAATTTCTTCTCAATTTCTACTATCGAGGTGAAAAAGTAACAGTCTTCGGCATGTTCTTTCGCATGATTGACTGATTGTAGAAGCCGGATCACTTCTTCACTTGAACGTGATTTGAACCAGTCAAGAAGCGCATCCCCCTTGAGGATGGTGTATTGAATTTCACGGCAGATTTTTAAAAATAATCAAATCGTTCATGATTAGTATTTAAAGATAAACTATTGGACATTTTTCGCCCGGTTGGGCACACCGGGGGCATGACCCGTTCCACTTCCCGTTTCCGCATCCCCGCCCTGTCCGAGCAGCACGTCCTCGACAACGTCCAACTTCACCTACTCGCTCCCGCCGATACCTTGCTGCGTGAACGTTTCCGCGAGTTGATGGAACAACATCACTACCTCAAAAGCGACACTCTGGTTGGCGAACAACTCCGCTATGTCGCCGAAGTGGATGGCCGCTGGGTCGCCTTGCTGAGCTGGAGTGCTGCGGCCAACCACCTCAAGGATCGCGAACAATGGCTCGGCTGGAACATCTCCCAACGCCGCCGCCGC
>JANORE010000170.1:0-3275 GCA_031415155.1 Akkermansiaceae bacterium
CAGGCATCCGCTTCACCGTGCCAGTCCATGGTCACCCGGTGTGGGTGAAGGTGATGTTTCTAGCTGGTGAAATTTTCAATACGGTGCCGATGTTTTTCCTGAGTACGGATGTTGAAGAAAATGATGAGCTTTCTCGGGCGATTACTCATCGGCTTTACGATCACGATCCTCTCCGCCGCATTGCTCAGTATATCATTCTCGGGGCGGGTGGCGCGCGCTTACTGGATGAGCTTGGTGTCCATCCAGAAGTCTATCATCTCAATGAAGCACATGGACTTTCCGCTGCTTTTTATCTCTACGAAAAACATCGTAGTTTGGCAGAAGTGAAGAAGCGTCTTGTCTTCACGACTCACACTCCCGAGGAGGCTGGAAATGAAAAACACTCCTTCAATTTACTCCGCGACTTCTCATTTTTTGGCAATGTTTCAGAAGAGGAAGTTCGTAAGATCACGGGGATTGAGGGCGATGAGTTCAATCATTCACTCGCAGCACTTCGGCTCGCCCGCATCGCCAATGGCGTTTCTAAACTCCACGGCGAGGTGGCGCGTCAGATGTGGAAAGATGCACCTAACATCTGTGAAATCACTCATGTAACGAATGCTCAAAATAAAAAATACTGGGTGGATCACGATCTCGAAGATGCAAGGATTCGCGCGGATACCGAGCAGTTAAAGAATCGTAAACGCGAACTTAAGGAAGATCTATTCCGTGTCGTTGCCGACCAAACAGGAAAACTGTTTAAGCCGGATGTCCTCACGCTTGTCTGGGCGCGGCGTTTTGCAGGCTATAAACGCCCGGATCTCATCGCTCGTGATACACAGCTTTTCCGCAGCCTGCTTCAAAATACACGGCACCCGATCCAGATCATCTGGGCCGGAAAACCTTATCCATTCGATTATTCCGCAATCGATACTTTCAATCATCTCATCCGCCTCACCAAGGATTATTCAAACGCGACAGTCCTTGTCGGCTACGAGCTTGAGCTTTCTCGATTCCTGAAAAATGGCTCGGATATTTGGCTGAATAATCCCGTCGTAACCCGCGAAGCTTCAGGCACTTCGGGCATGACTGCTGCGATGAATGGCTCCATCAATGTTTCCACGGATGATGGTTGGGTTTGTGAGTTTGCGAAGGATGGAGAGAACGCATTCATCCTACCTCCTGCCGATCCATCGCTGAGTCCTGAGGCACGGGATCGGTATGATATGTTGAGCTTTTATCAGATCATGAATGAAAAAATTCTGCCTCTATACTATGGTCAGCCTGCCGAGTGGAGCAGACTGATGCTCAACTCCATGAATGATGTGGTTCCATACTTCGATGCGGACCGTATGGTCGATGAGTATTATCGTAAGATTTACGCCTGAATGAATATTCAAGATCTAGTAAGCTCTCTCATCACTCTCATCGGCGTAGAGAAAATCTCCACCTCGACTGAGTCGATTCAGACTCACGCCTCTGATAAATGGTCCGCGAGTCATCCGCCGGATGTGATTGTTTTTCCTGAATCGACGGCGGATGTTTCTCAGATTCTCAGCTTTGCGAATGAGCGGAAAATCCCGGTCACCACTCGCGGCGCAGGTTATGGTTATGTGGGTGGTTGCGTGCCAGTGCATGGCGGGATTGTTCTCTCGACGGCTCGGATGAATCGTATTCTAGGGATTCATCCAGAAGACGGCGTCGCCATCGTCCAGCCTGGTGTGATCACCCATACATTACAAGATGCCGCCCATGCCGTCGGTTGGGAATATCCGCCTGATCCCGCATCGCTCAAAGATTGTTCGATCGGGGGGAATATTGCGACCAATGCAGGCGGCCCGCGTTGTCTCAAATACGGTGTCACTCGTAGTTATATCCTGGGTCTGGAAGTCGTTCTCGCGAGTGGTGAAATTTTACGAGCCGGTGGACGGCTTCATAAAAACAAAACGGGCTTTGATATCATCGGGATGTTTACCGGCTCAGAAGGGATGTTAGGTGTCGTCACGGAAGCGACAGTCCGCCTGATTCCTAAGCCAGCCAGCCGCGCCATGTTAGCGGCGATTTTTCCTGAGTTTGCAATGGCTGCTGCCGCCGTCCAAGCAATCCTCAATGCCGGCCATCTTCCATCTGCCTTAGAAATCACCGATTCCTTCACTCTGGAAGCCGCCCGCCGCCGCCTGGGTGCTGACGTTTTCCCGCCTGGAAATGCCCATCTCATCGTCGAGATCGATGGTCGTCCCGCAGCTACGCTCGCCGAGATCGAAGAACTCTATCAGCTTCTCACAGAACTCGGCGCGACCTTTATTGAGCGTGCTCCAGACGAAGCATCTTGCGAACGCATCTGGAAACTCCGCCGCGAGTTTTCCTACTCGCTCCGCGATACCGGACTTACGAAGCTGAATGAAGACATCGTCGTTCCACGCTCGAAGCTGGTAGATCTTGTCACGTTCGCACGTCAGTTAGAAAAACAAACTGGCATCGCCATTGCCTGCTTCGGTCATGCCGGAGATGGAAATATCCATACCAATTTAATGGTCCGTAATTATGAAGACCCAGAAATTCGAATTCACGCGGATGCCGCACTGGATCTTCTATTCACATGGGTTCTTGACCACGGCGGAGCGATCACTGGCGAGCATGGCGTGGGTCTGGCCAAAAAACCATGGATCCGCAAAGCGCTAGGCGAAGTTTCATTTAACACCCATCGGGCACTCAAAAATACTCTCGACCCGAATCACATCCTAAATCCTGGGAAGTTCTTGGACTGAGTGCGGGCTATGGTGATCTCTCCTTTTCCCTTGCAAGTATCAGTGTTTTTAGAGGGTTTGAAAAATCTTCAAATCGCTGTGTTGCTTCTAGCATTGATTTTCACCAAGCTGCGCGCCCTACATGGCTGTTGAAACAAAAGCTCCTCCTTCTTTCCCGAAAACCGCAGCACTCCAGCAAGGAGCGACGGCGGTGGACGATGTGACTCGTGCGCTTCCTCATGCGCTAGGACCGGAAAAAAGCCTGCTCTCGTCGATGTTGCAGGATCCCCAAGAATACATCGGTGTGGCGATTGAAGAAAAGCTCACGCAAGAGCATTTCTATTTGCCGTCGCATTCGACCTTGTTCGGATTTCTCATCGGTTTGTTCGAAGCCGGAAATGAAGTTGAGTTGGTTTCCTTGGTGCAGCGTTTGCTAGATCGTGGTTTATTAGATCGCGTCGGTGGACCATCCGCATTGACGGATCTTTACACTTACGCACCGAGTCCAGGCCATTTCCGCCATCACTTGCAGCATGTGAAGGATAAGTT
>JANORE010000171.1:0-7954 GCA_031415155.1 Akkermansiaceae bacterium
GCACAAGTTCGCCTTGGTGTGCCATGGCCAGCCATGACGAAGGATGAAATCGAACAGAAAGCCCGTGATCAAGGCGTGGCAATCGCAAATTCCCTCGTCAAGGCCGGCGCCTTCCTCCCTGCACAGCCGGACTTGAGTGAAGATGCGCTCCGCAACCAACTCGCAGAAAGTAACGTCGTGGCTCTGATTTCCTACATGCAAAAAGTCGGCGCTTATGAAGATGTGAAAACTCCGCCGAAGAAAACTCCCAATCTACTTGATCCTGATAGCAGCCGCAAATCTTCCAAACCCATCACCGAAAACTAACATCATGTTCAAACGACTCGCGCTAGAAGATTGGACACTCGTGATGCCCATCATCGCCTTTTTTTTCACCGCCTCAGTGTTTGCTTACACCACGGTGCGGGCCATGAAGCTGTCGAAGAATCGGCGCGAGGAATTGGCCAGTCTTCCTCTCAACGATTCATCGGAGGAAATATACTGAACTCACCATCCCGATCATGTCCTCTGAGTCTGAAATCAAAGTTGCTGAATATGCCGATGGCAAAAACAGGATCGTCGTGCGTCCTCATGAGTATGATGGAATCCAAGAATACGATCAAACGCTACCGAACTGGTGGCTTTTCATCTTCTTTTCCACTCTCGTGTTCTTTCCGATTTGTTGGTTCGGATATTACCAACTTGGCTTCATGCGGCCCGATGGTGAAGTGATTGCAGAGAAGATGGCGGAGATCCAGCGGGTCAAAGCCGAAGAACTCAATGCCATGCTTGCGAAGTTAGACGACTCCGTTTTCTACGAAAAATGGGGGAAGGATCCCGAAGTGATCGGTAGAGGGCAGGAGCTATTCATGGCCAACTGCACCGCCTGCCATGGTCAGCAACTCGATGCCACGATGGATCTTGGAAACGGACAAGTGGTGCCGCTACCGGGTTTATCCTTGGTCGATGGTATATGGCAGTATGGGAAAAATCCGATGGATCTGTTCAAGCTGATCAACCTCGGCACGCCACCCGAAAGCCATGGTTACAACGGTGCTCGTATGGCGGCATGGGGGCAAATACTTCCACCGATGAAAATTGTCGAGCTGGTCTCATACATCATGAGTGAAAACCCTAAGGAGTTTTCTCAGGCTCAAAACTAATCGATCATTTGTGTCAGATCACTCACCGAAAATCAAACGCCCGAATCTCGATACGGTCACGTCGATCAATGACGATGGGTCTCACCACATCCTTCATCCAGCCGACGTAAAAGGCCGTTTCACGACAGCTCGCCGACTCGTCGCTGGGCTGATGATTGCAGTTTATGTCGCGATGCCATGGATTCCGATCAATGGCGCACCCGCGATTTTCTTCGATGTGGAAATGCGTCGGTTTCACGTTTTCGGACTGACGATGGTGACTCAAGACATGTGGGTGCTGTTCTTCGCGATATCAGGGCTTGGATTTTTACTATTTGTGATCACGGCTGTTCTAGGACGAATCTGGTGTGGTTGGGCCTGTCCTTACACGGTTTTTCTCGACCATATCTTCCGCCGGATCGAGCGTTGGATCGATGGGGATGCGCCAGCCCGGCGCAAGCTCGCTAGTGCGCCGAACGATCTGAAGAAAGTCAGCAAGCGCGTGCTCAAACATGGATTATATATTCTATGTTCCGCCTTGATCGCGCATGTGTTTCTTTCCTACTTCGTCTCGATTCCACGGCTCTATACTTTCATGCAGCAAGGGCCGCTAGAGCATGCCACTTCATTCGGCATGGTGATGTTTCTGACGGGTGCGCTCTACTTTTGCTTCGCTCATTTTCGCGAGCAATTCTGCATTCTGATGTGCCCATACGGCAGACTACAATCCGCACTGACGGATGATGATACGATGATCATCGGTTATGATGTGAAGCGTGGCGAACCTCGCGGGAAAGCGACCGATCCTAAGGCGGGTGCCTGCATTGATTGCAACCGCTGCGTTACCGTTTGTCCCACAGGCATTGATATCCGGGCGGGGCTACAGTTAGAATGCATCGGCTGCGCGGCATGTATCGATGCTTGTGATGATATCATGGTGAAGTTGGATCGTCCGACAGGTCTGGTGCGTTATGATTCATCGCATGGCTTGGCCGGAGAGAAGCGTCGCATTTTCCGCCCACGGTTAATCGCTTATGCCGTGCTCGCTTTACTAGGACTCACCGCGATGGGGGGCACGGCTCTTAACCGAGCTAAACCGATGAATGCGAATCTCACTCGGATGACTGGACCCTCATTTTATCGAGATTCCACGCTCGTGAGAAATCACTTTCAGTTGCGGCTTTTTAATAAGCGGAACCAGCCGATGACGTTTGACATTTCCCTAGAAAATCCACCGCCGGGATATGTTCTAACTGGAGCCGATGATGATCTAAAGGTAGCTGCGGCCATGGAGTTGGCACGCCCCGTGATCGTGATCGTGCCGAATGAGTCTTACAAGGGTCCATGCACCCTCATTCTGAAAGTTCACGGCCAGCCTGGAGATTCGATCATTCGTCAGCAGGTTGAGTTCCTTGGCCCGAATCCTCACCTCTTCCAACATCCTTAATCCATGTTCCGTCTCTGGCTTTTTGTGATAGGTGCCTTTTTTCTACTCATCATCGCGTGGACGTTGCTGATCTTTGTGGCAATCCAATATGCACCTGAGCAGGTTCCGGTGGAGGTGACGCACGCTCGATAAACTCACTATGGATTCGGTTCATACCACTCTCGGAGCATTAGTCGCAGGCCTAGTCGCCAGCGTTCACTGCGTGGGGATGTGCGGGCCGATTGCGTGTGGCTTGGCCGCCATGCCTGCGACTGAGCGGGAGCGGCTCATGGCTGCCACGGCGTATCATGCTTCTCGTCTAACGGCCTATGCGGTGATCGGCGGGATTTGTGGAGCCATCGGCGAGCAGCCCTTGCAGTGGGTTTTTAACTCTCCGGCGGTCTTACTGCCATGGATCTTGGTGGGGGTGTTTCTGGTGTTTGGCTTCGGTCTTGAACAACGCTTGCCCCGGCCAGCAGCGCTCTTAAAACAAGCCGCTCGATGGAGATTTAAAACGTCTCGACTCACGCCGCTGCGCAGTGGCATTGTACTTGGTTTTCTCACGCCGCTGTTACCGTGTGGTCCCCTTTACTTGCTTTTCGGGACTACCTTATTGAGCGGTTCCGCTTGGCGTGGGGCGGAGTTTGCATTCGCCTTCGGGCTAGGGACGGTTCCGCTGTTATGGTTGGTGCAGGCGCAGTTGCATCGGTTTAAACGAATCATTTCCCCACGGACCATGGTAAGGGTTCAGCGCGGACTCGCCCTCACGGCGGCGCTGGTGATGATGTGGCGCTTGCAGGATACCGTGCCGCTATTTCATCGCGAAAATCGAGAACAGAAACTTCCCGCGTGTTGTGAGGATTAAATGATGATGGCAGATTGCATCCATTGCGGAACCTCATTCACAAGGTCGAATCCAGACGAACCGTTCTGCTGCAAAGGCTGTGAGTTTGTCTATGAAATGATTCGTGAGGAAGGACTGGACCGCTATTATTCACTCCGCGAAGGCACTCCGATCAAGCCGGTGCGAAGTGTCCCATTTGAATCGCATGATTTCTCGTGGTTGGAGGAATATATTCTGGAGGTCCGAGTGAAATCACCGACTGCTAAAACTCTTGATGCGGATTTTTGCCTCGAAGGGATTTCATGCATCGGTTGTGTATGGTTAGTTGAAAAACTATTCCTTCGTCGGGCAGGTGCGCTTGAGGCATCGGCACATCCCGCGTCTGGCCGGGTGCATCTATCATGGGTGGTGGGGGAAATGGACCTACCTGCCTTCGCGCATGAGTTGGTGTCGTTTGGTTATACCTTAGCGCCGCGTCGTGGTGGATCTGTGGTTTCCGAGTCGGGAGCGATTGGAGCACGACTTGGGCTTTGTGGGGCTTTCATGATGAATGCCATGGGCTTCGCCTTACCGAGTTATCTTGGGATGCCGGATGACTTTGCATTTGCCGGATTATTTGAATTAGTCGGACTTCTCACGGCGACTTTGTCGATGATGGTCGGCGCGAGTTATTTTATCACCCGCGCATGGAAAGCTCTAGGGATGAGGATACTGCACATCGACCTGCCGATTGCACTGGGACTTCTGATTGCTTACGCAGGATCGTTCGTCGGCTGGGTCTGGCACATCCGCGGGCTGATGTATTTTGATTTCGTCTCGACCTTCGTCTTCCTTATGTTGGTCGGGCGCTATCTTCAGATTGCAGCGATGGATAAGAACCGCTCGCGACTGCAGCGGCAGCGACCGATTCCAGAAACGATGCGGTCGCCGGATCGGGTAGAGAGGATCGCGCTGGACGACCTCGTGAGTGGGCTGCGCTTTGAATTGAATCCAGGACAGTCCTTACCTGTCGCCGCAGTGCTCGATCAGGAGACGGCTGACTTTTCGCTAGAATGGATCAATGGCGAAGCAGAGTGCTGTAATTTTTCGGCGGGGCGGACGGTGCCTGCCGGGTCGATCTATCTGGGTAAATCTCCGGTGACATTTACCGCATCAGAGACATGGGCGGAGTCGATGTTAGCCAAGTTGGTTGCCAACGATCGGCCAGCGGTGCGGGTGGTCGCATTCGAGAAATTATTAAAATTCTATTTGCTCGCGGTGTTGGTGGTGGGCCTAGCGGGTTTCTGGTGGTGGAGTTATTTCTACGGTTTTTCGCTAGGCTTGCAGGTGATGATTTCGGTGTTTGTCGTCTCGTGTCCTTGTTCCCTCGGAGTTTCCTTGCCGATGGCGGATGAGATTGCCGGCTCGATGATGGAGCGGCTCGGGGTCTTTATCCGTCAGCCTTTGCTTTGGACCAGACTGTGTCGGGTAAAAACCGTCATCTTCGATAAAACGGGGACTCTCACGCTGGAGCGCCCAGTGCTCATGGATGCGGGTGTCGTCGGGAAAATGCCTGATGCCGCCCGGCTGGCATTGGCGCGTTTGGCAAGTGGCTCGTTGCATCCAGTTTCTCGGGCGTTGCTCGAAGCTCTCGGGCGTGATGGGCAAAGGATGCTGCGTGAGGAAGCTGCAGTCGCGGTGGAGGATGTCCCAGGATCAGGTCGTTTTTTCTTGGAAAATGGAGACGAGTGGTCGCTGGGCAAGCCGGGGTGGCGCAGTGAAGCGACGATGGATGGAATTTCCCAGCACGATGCAGAACTCGTGAAAAACGGCCAAGTAATCCGTCACTTTCGTTTTCAGGAGTCACTCCGCGCGGACGCGATTTCTTCCCTCGCATTCTTGAAAAAGCTCCACTATCGGCTCGTGATCCTCTCAGGGGACCGCCAGGCCAAGGTCCGTGGGGCAGCAAGTGTGCTCGGCATTTCTCCGAGCGATACGTATGCCGCGCTGCAACCGGGTGAGAAAGAAAGCATCGTGCAACAACTCGACCGGCACGACACGCTCTACCTCGGCGATGGGGCAAATGACTCGCTCGCCTTCAACGCGGCGTGGACCACGGGAACTCCTGTGGTGGATCGGAGCCTGCTAGAGGCGAAGGCAGATTTCTACTTCATGGGCCAGAGTTTGAGCTTTTTACCCCAGCTACTTCATCTCGCAAAACGCCGCCAGCGAGTGGCCCGGTATGCCTTTGCATTTGCCCTGTGTTACAATTTCACGGCCATCTTCATCAGCCTGCAAGGCCAGATGAGTCCATTGCTTGCGGCGATCTTGATGCCGCTGAGTTCAATCGTTTCGCTGGCGATCGTCTCATTTGGGCTACGAGATGGCAGCGGGAAAAATCGAAGAGTTGCCATCGCAGCCGACAAGATCCAAGTTGATGACCAAACAGTGCTGCCCGCCAGCCATCATGACTCAGAATCTGACCGACTACGACCAAGCACTATTTGAAAAGCTCAAGCATTCTGAGCTTTTCTCCATTTACCAAGATGCCTTCCGTTCTGCCACGGGACTTCCGCTGCGCTTCGTGAGTGCAGACGTCACCGAGTGGTGTCTGGATAACGAAAAGGTGAATCGAAGCGGTTTTTGTGAAACGCTGAACCTCTGCAAAAGCGCCTGTCCCGCCTGCATTGAGACCAATCGCCAACTGATGGAAAGGGCTTCGGTGGATGGCCCCTCGACCTGTCATTGCTTTGCAGGGATGGCTGCGACGGCGGTGCCGATCCGCTGTGGCACGCGGCTCATTGGATTTTTAAAAACGGGGCAAGTCTTCAATCGGGTCCCAACTCCTGCGGCTTTCAATCTCGTTTCCAAAACTCTCTTCCGTCATGGGCTGAACGAGGGAGTCATGGAAAAACTCCGTGTTGCTTACTTGGAAACTCGCAGCGTCGCGCCAGAGCGCTATCAAAGTATGATTACCTTACTCGCCCTTTTTGCGGATCAGTTGAGCAATCATGCGGACAAACTAGTCATTGTCCACGATGGTAGCCTGCCAGCCGCCATCGCGAAAGCTTGCGATTTCATTGGCCGAAATCTCTCAGAGCCACTCCCTTTGGCGCTCGTGGCCCGCACGTCCGGCCTCAGTGAGTCGCATTTCTGCCGAGTTTTCCGTGAAGGGACCGGCATGACTCTCACGGACTATGTGAACCGCCGTCGGATCGGGTGGGCGAAAAAGGAACTGTTGAAAACGGAAACTCGGATTTCAGAAATCGCCTTCCTCGTCGGCTATCAGTCGCTATCCCAGTTCAATCGGAGTTTCGCGCGAGTCACCGGGCGCTCACCTTCACAATTCCGTGCCGAGGAACTGATCAGTGTGGCCTCTTGACCGTCACGCAACCCGTGCCAATCCGTGTAGTCTAGGTCCACATCAATCCGCCACAAACTGTCCAACTTTCGCAATAGATCGCTTCCATGAAAGTCATCGATACGGGTAAGGCCCTGAATGAAAATCTCCGCGACTCACCTCGCCCGTGCGTCCTCGTCCCCACGATGGGAGCGCTTCACGCCGGGCATCTAGCACTCATCAAGCGGGCGAGAGAAATCGCTGGAATCCATGGCACTGTCCTCGTTTCTATTTTCGTTAATCCGATTCAATTTGATCGGATCGAGGATCTTGAGAAATACCCAAGGCCGATGGAGAGTGATCTCGCAGACTGCCAACGTGTGGGCGTAGATGTTGTTTTTACGCCCAATGTTGAGTCGATCTATTTTCCAGATCGATCAGTCATGGTCAGTGAAAACCTGCTTTCACGCGGCCTCTGCGGTGCTGCTAGGCCTGGCCATTTCGATGGAGTTTGCACCGTCGTTTTGAAACTTTTTATGCTCACGGGTTGCGACACTGCCATCTTCGGAGAAAAGGATTTCCAGCAACTTGCGATCATCCGCCGTATGGTCCGCGATCTTAATCTACCAATTCAGATCATCTCTAGTCCTACCGTTCGTGAAGTCGATGGCCTTGCGATGTCATCCCGAAATACTCGCCTCTCGCCCGAGCAACGAGCGGATGCTCCACGCGTATATCAAGCCTTGTTAGTCGCCGCGAAACTCACACGTCCTCATGAAATCCTCACATCCGCCCGTGTGGCAATTGAGGCTTCGCCCTTGATTCGCGTCGACTACCTCGCTCTTGTCGATGCAGAAACACTCCAGCCAATTTCTGAAATCACCGGACCTGCCATTCTAGCGGCGGCGGTGTTTTATGGTGAGGTTCGCCTCATTGAGCATGTCATTATTTCATGTCGTCCCATCTAACTGCCACGGAAAAATCGGTGGCTGGGGCACTTCATGGTCCGCTTGTTATACTGCCACGCATCACGATTTATGAAAAACGTCGGGCTGGATTGCCCCAACGGGGTAACATGCGATAGCTAAGGGCATCGCCCTGGGTCATAGGTGAACGAAATGGTCTAGCCCTGAAAGGGCGGAACTTTTCAGGAGGTGGAGCATCAAATTTCGCCCTTTCAGGGCTTGAATTCATTAGGATTTATCGACCCAGGGCGATGCCTTGGGCTATCGCATTTTGCCCCG